>JBDKSY010000048.1:0-2533 GCA_039680395.1 Anaerolineaceae bacterium
AACCCTTCGTCGGCCTGGTAAGCTGAAAGTTGATGGATATCGAATTGATCAACAGAATTGATCTGTATCCGATTGATCAGTTGGTCTGCTTGCTGTTGCAAGCGAACATCTACCTGGTTTAACAGAATCAGACCGACAAGACCATAAACCAGTGAGCCAAACAGGAGGAGGGTTCCCGCTAGAATGGTGGTATATAGTAATGTCAGCCTGAGCCTTAATGACATACTCTAATTTTTCTCACGCAGCACATAACCTACGCTGCGAACCGTAAAAATCAAACGTGCTTCCCCACCAGATTCCAGCTTCATCCGTAGATAACGAATATAAACATCAAGAACATTCGATTCGCCGCCAAAATC
Organism: Anaerolineaceae bacterium; assembly: GCA_039680395.1. Classification (GTDB taxonomy): domain Bacteria; phylum Chloroflexota; class Anaerolineae; order Anaerolineales; family Anaerolineaceae; genus UBA4782. The sequence continues at coordinate 360 of JBDKSY010000048.1, forward strand.
ATACCCCCATACGCGGTCAAAGATCATCTCACGGGTTAATACCTGCCGTGGGTGACGCAGGAATAACTCTAAAAGGTCATATTCTTTGGCAGTAAGGTTGATCACCCGATTTTTGCGAGTAGCCTGACGGGTAGAAGTATCCAGTGTTAGATCGGCAAAAGCCAGGATTGGAGCTCGATCTTGTTGTGTACGGCGTAATAAGGCTCTCACTCTGGCCAACAATTCTTCTAATTCATATGGTTTGACCATATAGTCATCAGCGCCGGCATCCAATCCCTGCACTCTATCCTGGGTTGAATCTTTTGCTGTCAGAATGAGAATTGGTACATTATCACCAGAGCGCAGGCGCTGGCAGACTTCCAAGCCATCAATACCGGGCAGCATCCAATCCAGGATCACCAGATCTGGTGTATGGTCGCGTGCAGCCATCAGACCGGTCTCTCCATCTATTGCTGCATCTACCTGATAGCCTTCATATGCCAATGCGCGTCTGAGCGTTTTTACGATTGCTTCGTCATCTTCAATTATTAATATTCGTTCATTCATAGCACCCTCCCGAAAAGTCCTTGTTAATAATTATATTGCATCTGTGAAAATTAATCATTCATCTTTCTCTCAATTATATAGCTCTACCGTAAACAGAGGAAAAACTCGGCTATAATGTCAGGCATGGTAGCACCACTTTTATCGGAACCTGTCTGGGTTGATACGCCGGCAGCACTGGAATATATGGTTTCTGATCTGCAGTATTATTCACAATTGGGTGTAGATACAGAATCAAACAGTTTATTCGCATATAAAGAACGTGTATGTCTGATCCAATTTTCTACACCTGCAACCGACTTTTTACTCGACCCCTTTCCTTTCAGTGATTTAGATATACTGGCACCTATATTTGCTGATCCCGAAATTGAAAAAATATTTCATGCCGCCGAGTATGACATCATTTGCTTGAAAAGGGATTATGGTTTTGTCTTTAACCATATTTTTGACACGATGCTGGCTGCGAAAATTTTAGGAAAAAATGAAGTAGGTCTGGGAAATTTGTTGGGTGCAGAATTTGGTGTCACCGTGAATAAGCATTTTCAGCGGTCCAACTGGGGAAAGCGCCCAATAGAACCTGCTTTGATGGCTTATGCTCGCATGGATACGCATTACCTGATTGATTTAAGGCAAAGAATACAGGCTGCACTGACTGCCAGCGGATTGGAAGGTCTGGCAGAGGAAGACTTCAATCGCATATCACAGGTAGAGCCTCCTGAAGAAAACACTTCTTGCAACTGGAGAATTTCTGGATGCCAAAATCTGGATCCTGTACAACTTTCTGTTTTATGTGAGATTTGGCATTATCGTGATCAGAGAGCAAAGCAAGCGGATCTTCCGCTTTTCAAGGTGATTTCCAATCAAACCTTGCTGGATATTGCTCGGTCATGCCCGCGTACCAGGCAAGACCTTATTATGTTGGATGGGGTGACCTCTCGTATGGCAGATAGACATGCAGAGGGATTGCTGCGTGCCGTTGAAACAGGATTACAAAAACCTCCCAAGTCTCAGCGAAACCATACTTGCAGTAAACCTACCGACGACTATATTAAGCGGATCGAATTATTACGAAATTGGCGCCGGACGACCGGCATGAGCTTAAAAGTAGAATCAGATGTAATATTGCCTCGTGAAATGATGGAAAAAATTGCACAACGAAATCCTTCGTCACTACAGGAACTGGAACAGGTGATGAAAGATTTCCCCTGGCGGTTCCAACACCTGGGTCAAAATATACTGGAAATCCTACAGACGATCTAAAGAGGTAGAAATGAAGATAAAGTTCAATGGTGCTGCACAGACAGTAACTGGTTCACAGTTTCTTATTGAAGCCAATCATTATTCGATGTTGCTGGAATGTGGCATGTTCCAGGGAAGACGACAGGATACCTACCAACAAAACCGGAATTTTAAATTCAATCCAAAGGAAATTCAGGCTGTCGTTTTGAGTCACGCGCATATTGACCACAGCGGCAACCTGCCCAACCTTGTGCTGAGTGGATTTGAAGGCCCCATTTATACAACCACTGCCACCGCTCGATTGGGTGAAATTATGCTGGAGGATTCCGGTCATATCCAGGAAGAAGATGCCCAATATTTGAACAAGAAGCGGGCGAAAAATGGCGAATCAC
>JBDKSY010000049.1:0-16873 GCA_039680395.1 Anaerolineaceae bacterium
TTTTTCTGCTTCTTCTGCAATGAGGGTTTCATCTAATTCTTTACCAGATATACTTTCTTCTGTTTCAATGCCTTCAAAGAACACAGGTGCTTCTTCAGTAACTTGCTCAACAGGTTCGTTGAATGCAGGGATATCCTCATCAGAGGATTCAAGCTCTCTGCGGAATAATTGATCAATACTTTCATTTTGTGTTTCAAATGCGTCTGGTGATTCTTGCGATCCCATTTCTGATAAAAACTCACTATTTTCAAGAACTGGTTCCCAGGCTGAAGGCTGAGGTATTTCAGTTCCCATTGGTTCAAGTTTTTGTTCTTCTATGTTTTCGGAAGTGGAGAGAATATCCAAATCAGGTCCAGAAATGGACTCTTTTTCGGTTTCCTGAACCCAACCGGGGATTGTATCTGATGGTTTTGGAGGAGAGATCTTCTGAGTGATCTCTGACGATTCGTCTTCTTCCAATGCTGTACGCAGCCAATCTGGCAGATCATCATTTGGCCCCTTATTGGGCTGCTCCGGTTCAGATGTGAGCTCTTCATCAGAGAAACTCAATTCACTGACAGGTTCTTCCAGCGCTGGTTTAATTTCAGGAACCTCAGGCTGGTTCTCCTCGGCAGATGTAAGTGATCTTAACCAGTCTGGTAGATCACTTTCTTCAGACATCGCAGACAAAGGCTCTTCGCTGCGCACTGAGGTTTGCTGTGTGGATTCAACGTCGCTAACATCAGGAGTATTTTCTTCTACAGGTGCCATGGATTTCAACCAATCTGGCAAGTCTTTTTCTTCTGATGACGCAATAAATGGTTCTCCCATTGTTTCAACAGATTCTGGTGTCAAAAAATCAAAATCACTTACTGAAGGCTCGTGTGCGGGCTCATTATGGGTGATATCAGGAGTTTTTTCCTCTACAGGTGCCATTGATTTAAGCCAATCAGGCAGTTCGGCAGGTGCAATTTCCTCAATTTCTTCAGCAGATGAGTCAAAAGGTCCTGCAGCTTCAGACTCTTCAGATTTTCCTGGCTGCCAGCCAGCACTGCTCATCCACTCGGGCATGATATTATCTGGTTCGAGAGATTCTTCAAAGGTTTTTTCATCTAAAGAGATACCTTCAGGAAAGGTATTATCTTGAGCAATAGGTTCACCACTTTCGATGGTTGAAGTAGTTTCTTTTTCCAAATTCATGAAGGAATCTTCTGTAAACTCAGGTATGGTATTATCCACAACTTCTGTTGAACTGATTTCCTGAGGAGGAGTATAGACAGTCTCAGGTTCTGGATATCTTGATTCAAAGAATCCATTTTCCTCTTCCTGCCAATCCAATTTTTCAATAAGGACGGAATTATCAGGAATTTGCTCAATTGTTGGAATATTCGCAGAAATAAACTCGTAATATGGATCTAATTCAATTAATTTCTTACGAGACGCAGCGGTTTCTTCAACACTGATAAGGGCAGTATTGGCGATCAATATTCGATGAGATTCCATGCAGAATGGCAGGGAGGCGAGCATCTTCTTGGCCAGTTCAACCGCTTCGGCTTTCAAGCCAGCAAGATTCAATGCGCGTGCAAGAACTACCTGCAAATCCATTCTGGTTGGGTCTTCAGCAAGAGCAGCGCGAGCTTCAGCAATTGCCTGGGTGAATAAATTTCCTCGTAGATACATCCGAACCAATGCACCACGTGTAAGCCTTATTTTTGCCGGCTCAATGCCTTCTTTGCGGCCAATTAACCGCTTTAGTTCATCCTGAACAGCGTTGTTAGAGGGTTGAATATCAAAAGCGCGCTCCATGTGCCAGATCGCAGCATCAACATTGTTCTCATTTTCTCTTACGATGCTCATTCCAATATGTGCAATAAAATCATCCGGTGATACAGATAAAACGCGTTGCAAGATATCCAACGCATCTGTGTATTTCTGGATTTCGAGATATGCCTTTGCCAGCAAGCGATATGTTTCCAGATGCTTGGGATAAGTAATCAGAATATGTCTACAATGTGCGATTGCTTCTTCGAGCTGATTATTGTCAATCTGGTTTTCTATTTCGCGATTATATGCGCGCAAAGCTATGTTACTCATATGCACCTCTCATCATTAGTATGCACCAAATATTATAGGAATGCAAGAGAAATGCCAGAACAAAGAAACGACCATTTTTTCATGGTCGTTTCTGTTTACTAATCACCTAAATAGTCGCGTAGCTTTCGCCGGATGGAGGGATGACGCAGTCTGCTGAGTGCTTGTGCTTCAATTTGTCGAACACGCTCGCGAGTAACACCCATTTTTCTTCCAACTTCTTCAAGGGTATAAGCCTGTCCATCGAGCAAACCGTAACGTAATTGCAGGATACGAACCTCGCGAGGAGGTAAAGTATTCAAAACGTCATCCAAATGCTCTTTAAGCAAATTATACGTGGCAGTATCATCAGGTGGTGGCGCTTCATCATCCATAATAAAATCGCCCAACACTGAGTCTTCTTCATCATCTGTCGGAGTTTCCAGTGATAAAGGCCGGCGTGCGACCTGGATCATATTTTCGACTTTTTTCGGAGGAACATCCAGGGCAATAGCCAGTTCGTCTACAGAAGGATCACGACCTAATCGCTGAGTGAGTTGATGCTGAATACGAAGCAGTTTATTGATCTGATCGCCCATGTGAACAGGAACACGAATAGTTCGTCCCTGATCGGCAATGGCACGGGTAACTGCCTGGCGAATCCACCAGGTTGCATAAGTACTAAATTTATGACCCCGGCGATAATCAAATTTCTTGGTGGCACGGATCAGGCCAATATTTCCTTCCTGGATCAAATCAAGAAAGGGAACGCCGCGTCCCATATACTTTTTCGCAACACTGATCACCAAACGTGAATTTGCTGTGATTAAATGTTCACGCGCTGACCAACCATCCTCAATCAATCTACGAAGTTCTATCCTTCGGCGTGCGCTAACATTGGTACGCGCTAATTCTTCACGAGCCATGCGTCCGCGTTCGATTCGTTGTGCCAGATCAACTTCTTCTTCAGCAGTCAGTAAGGGAACTCGACTAACTTCTTTTAAATAGAGACCAATTGTGTCATCAGTATCAATATTTGCAAGGTCGTCTAAAGGGGAGACCTGAGTCTGTTCTTTGACAACTTCTTCGTCCTGTTCGAGTTCTTCGTCAGAAGGTTCTTCAGAAGGAATATCCTCAATATAGGGAATTCCAGCACTAAGTAATGCAGAAAAAGCTTCTTCTAGCTGCTCAACATCTTGTTCTGCATCCGGAAAGAAATGCAGAATATCATCAATAGTGACATAGGTCTTCTGTCTGCCAAATTCAAGTAGTCTAGCAATACTTGAAAATTCTTCATCTTCCAGTTCTTGTACCAGTTCATCTTCCATGCGTTATTTATACACGTCCTTTTTTAACAGAGGTTAAGCCCTCTGGTACTCATACCTCATATCAGGATACACGTTTTTTATTACAAATACAAGTTACTATTTTCTATCAAGGGGTAGGCGTTACCTCCTTTGGTGATGCTTCAGGAGTTGGCGTTTCTGCCATCAAGCCTTCGGGGTTAATAAATCTTATTAAGCTTTCAACCGCATACGTGCTGATCACAATGGGTTGATCTTGATTGATCTGTGCAAAATATCCACTTGATGTGGGTGTTATTCCGCCAATAGTGACTTTCTGAGCCTGGCCATCTTTAATATTTATCGTAAAGATAATAGATGGTTCAACCAGCCCCATTGTTTCCATAGGTGTAGTTGGATCAACAACTGATTTCGTATCCAGAGAAAAAAGCACATCTACCATTTCATTCGCGGCTGATTGCAGCACATTTACAGAATGGTCTTTAGAAAACACCCAGGTATCACCTGCTCTTTCAAGTGTAAAAGGTTCAGTGCCACCCTGAATATTGATATTGATAATCTGCTGCTTTAATGATGAATCAAGCAATGCAGGTTGCATCGTTGGTGTAGGTGTACCCTTCAGCGGGCCTACTGGAAATTTTTCAACCATGATGAGTGCAACCACTAAGACAGCAAAAATGACAATCACTACCCAAGTGCTTTTCTTTACCATACCTTATCCTCTTTTCTTCCGGACAATCGCGGTAACTATACCGGCAACGATGATCAACCCGGGTATAACGAAAATGGACGCCAACAAAATCAGGTTCATTACTAACGATTGTGGCGGTTGTAATACACGTTGAGTAGTATCTTTCGGTGTTAATGTGATCAGGTTTTCTTGTTCTGCAGCCCAATCAATGCTATTGACAATGAAGTCAAGATTTCCGTAGTAGGTAATGTTGCTGTTGGCAGCGAATTCACCATCACCAAAGGCAACAATTCGCCCTGAGCTGGTTGCATTTTCTGCTGAAACAACAAGCGGAAGCGGCCCATTGATATCGGTTGTCTTATCAAAGGAAATATTTCCTGATTTAAGATTCGCTAAATCTGTTTCTCCCCAATAATCTTCCGGTGTGATCACAAGGGTTGTCTGAGTAATACCAGTTGGTTCACTACTAAAAGAGACACTTCGTGAATATGGATACACCGTGACAAGATTGTTCATCTTTGTTGTAATTGGGTGTGATGAATCATAGGCACCTGCAAAAGCTAATACCGACGCCTCTTTATCAAGATGAATGATCAGGTCATTATCAAATGTGATTCCCCAATTAGTGGATAAGTATTCAGCCAAAGGATCTGCCAAATCTTCGAATTGATTCTGTATGGTTGGATCATACAATACAATTAATGACCCACCAGAATCGAGGTATTTTCCGAGCAAAGAGACTTCGTCACTTGAGAGGGGTTTCATGGGGGAGGCGATAACGATCACCTGGGCATCTTCGGGTATGCCAGAATTTGTAACCAGGTTCAAAGAGGAAACCGTGTAATTCTTCTCTTCAAGTTTGGCTTTGAGTTTAGATAAACCATCATCGCCTGAATTCTCAATATCAAATTCGCCATTTCCAGTTAAGAAATAGACAACAGGTGAAGATGGATTGATCAAACGCAACAAAGCGGTATCTATCTCTTTTTCTGAAATAGTATTCACCAGTTCTTGTTGATCACCCATCGTGAGAACCAGTGTCTCGTCTTTATCCACATGAGCATTTTGAGCTGCTACTGGATTTGAATTGGGGTTAATAAACTCATAATCAAATTTGCCATTTGATGCTTGTTTGAAATTCTCAAGCAGAGTGCGAGCATTATCGCTTGATGATGTGGAAGTAAAGAATGCCTGTACAGCGACTTTTGATGGAAGTTTTTCCAACATGGAAATTGTCTCAGGAGCAAGGGTATTCTTCTTCCCTTCCGTCAGGTCCCAACGCGGGGCATATTTATAGCCAATCACGTTGATTACCACAAGAATACCTAAGAACGCGACCGTCATGAGAAGAGCATTACTTCCATATTTAACCTGACGACCTTTGATCAGCTGTTGTACATGAGTAGGATCAATCAGTATCCATAAAGCGATGCCTAAAACTGCAACAGCCAGACTGATTTGAATTGCAAGGTTAAATGTACGGTAGACAATATATAGCCCTGCGGCCGCAATAATTGCAATCAAAGTCAGGTATAAACCGATAGATGCATATTTCCGAAGTTGAGGTTTCATTATCGCCACCTTCGACTTTCAATGGAGACACTTCCAAGGAATAAACTCACAGCCGTTAGACTGAGATAATAGATAACATCTTTTAGATCAATAAGCCCCTTGTAAAATGTCGAGTAAAAATGGTCGCCCAGGTCAAGATACCGAATTATTTCACCTCCGGCAGCTCCCATTGCCTGTGCAGGATAACTGATCATCCAAAAGGCCATAATAATGCCCAGGGTAAGGAAGAAGGCAGCAATTTGATTGCTGAACAAAGATGAAGCAGCTACACCAATAGCTATGAATGCAGCGCACATCAATGCCAGTCCGAGGTAAGAGGCAAGAAGTTCACCCTGATCAATACCGGGTGAAACAAGTTGGTTAAGAATGATCGGGAAAATCCAACTGGCTAATAAAATGGATAGAAGAAAAAGGAAACCACCCAGCCATTTACCAATCACAATTTCATGATCACGCACTGGGGCTGTCAACAAAAGTTCAATCGTTCCAGTTTTTTGTTCATCTGCCAGTGTATTCATGGTGACAGCAGGAGTCGTGAAAAGCAGCAAGGTTACAAGTGGTCCAACAATAATTTGAATACCAGGTGCCATGCCATAATTTGCATAAGAAACAAGATTGACGTAAAACAAAATGCCAACGACCAACATGATAACAAACGCAACTGCATAAGCAATTGGGCTGGAGAAGTAATGCTTATACTCGCGTATTCCAATCGTCCAAATATTTCGCATAGTGATTACCTCATTTCCTCTGGTTCGATTTCTGGTGAATCAGAGATTTCAGTGGAGTGCTCAGGAAGAACTTCATCTCGCGTCAGTTCAAGGAATATATCTTCCAGACTCATGGACACCTTCTTGAGTTCAAGCAAGTCATAACCTGCTTTGATCACATTCCGTGATACATCTGCACGAACATCTTCACCAGGCTTTGATTCAAATTCAAGGGTATCAATTCCTGTGGATGTAACATTAATAACGCCGGGAGTAGAGGATACCAATGGGACGACTTCGCTGATATCTCCTTGGATCGCCAATTGAATGCGTTGAGCTCCAGTAAGTCGGGTCTGCAGTCTCTCGGTGGAATCTTCTGCCACGAATTGACCTTTGTTAATGATGATAACCCGATCGCACACTTGTTGGGCTTCAGGCAAAATATGAGTCGAAAGCATTACCGTGTGTTCCTGTCCCAGGTCTTTGATGATGTTTCGGACCTCAATGATTTGTCCTGGATCCAGGCCGATGGTAGGTTCATCAAGGATCAGAACCTCTGGTTTATGGAGAATCGCCTGCGCAAGGCCTACTCGTTGACGCATACCTTTTGATAAATTACCGATGTATCCGCTAGAGCGATCTTCCATCGAGACCATTTCCAATACATCGTCAATACGATCTTCGGCGTTTTCTAGACGTCTGATCCTTGCCATGTACATCAGGTAATCAAAAACTGTCATATCGCTATACAGTGGAACAGTTTCTGGTAGGTATCCAACCATGCGACGAACTTCAAGAGGATTTTCAATAACATCATAACCACCAATTTCGACTTTTCCAGAAGTTGGAGGCATATAGCCGGTTAAAATCCGCATTGTAGTAGTTTTTCCGGCGCCATTTGGACCAAGGAAACCCACAATTTCACCTTTATTAACGTTAAAGTTTAAATTGGTGATGGCTCGTCTCTTGCCATAATCCTTGGTTAAACCAGTGACATGGATCATACAATACTCCTTTTAAGTATGATGTAATAGGTGTATATCAGAATGTGTGAGAAGCGGATTTATAATTCCGCTTCTCTGTAAATTTTCTCTGATTCATTTTCCACCAATTTTTAACCGCATAACACTATACAATATTCTTCATGTGAATGTCAACAGGTATTATAAATTCTAATATAACCCTTATTTTCTAAATTATTTCTGAATGAATTACCCTCTACTTTAATGGCGAATGCTTGACATAAAAATTTACCACGTATATACTCTTGCAGCTTAATGTATAATTCTTCATCTATCTCATCAATTTTAAAAAGTCAACGTTTCCATGAAGTCAGATCCCCGGGCAAAAATATTAAAATTATCATTGTGTATTTTTTTCTTGTTGGCTTTTTCGGGTTGTAGCAAGCAATCTCCCGCTGCGCAATCGGTGAATGCCTACCTGGAAGCACTCGTTTCTGAGGATGTCAATGATGTTGCTATGCTTACATGTAAAGAATGGGAAGAAGAAGCGATCATTGAATTTGATTCATTTCAATTAGTTTCTCCTGAGTTAAAAGATGTAAATTGTGTCGAAACCAGCCAGGAAGATGGGTATGCCACTGTTCAATGCAGCGGAGAAATCATCACAACTTATAATAATGAGACAACAATCATTTCATTGAAAAGCCGTTTATTCACCGTTAAAAATGAGAAAGGGGATTGGTTTGTATGCGGATACCAGTAAAGCTGAAAGAATGGCTAAATCTTAAAGAGAATATCCTGGTATTGGTGATTTGTGTTGTTATTTTCTTGATCATCATCCTTACTACCGGTTTATCTCCATTATGGATCTATTCAGGTTTCTAGATGAAGATTGAAACGATTCTGTTGATCATCACGTTCACTGTAGTGCTCAGAATAATGATCCATTTCTGGGGAAAAGTTTGGCCGTTGACTGTTGCTGCCTTACTCTTTCTTTTTTGGATGCAGCCGGCTCTACCCGTACGTTACCTTGGTTTCTGGTTTTCTTGTTTGACGTTGATCCTGGTGGTCATAAGCTGGTTGATGATCACCCCAAAGAGCGAGCGCAGATTCAAAGACAATTGGCTCACTCTTTTCTTGGTTTTTAGCGTGCCATTAATTTTATCTGCCTGGCGCTACATTGATATCAATGGAATTATTGTCGCAAATAGACCACCGCTTCTATGGCAGGTGGCGATATTTTTATTTGGGTGCGCAATTGTAATAGCAATTATCTGGCGATATATAAAGACTTCAGCAACAGCAGCCATTGCAGCTATTGTAGCTTTTATTCTTATTTTTATAATCCTGAAAACACCATTTTTTGCTGAACTGTTAAGTGTTCAGGTACGACAATGGGTTGGGCAATCACCCCAGCTGGCAAGTTCACTCGATATTCGATGGATAGGATTTTCGTATTTAGCATTTCGTGTGATCCATACCCTTTTTGAATCAAAAAATGGGAAACTGGCATCAATGGAACTTAATGAGTTTATTTGTTATGTTTTGTTCCCACCATCGCTTACTGCTGGACCGATTGATCGAATCGAAAGATTTTTACCTGATCTTCATAAACAACTTCGTATATTCGATAATCCTGATCAGTATTTTGATGCTTTCAAGAGAATACTGTTCGGATTGTTTAAGAAATTTGTGATCGCTGATACCCTGGGACTTATTGCGTTGAGCCAGCAGGTCGCTGAACAAACCACATCAACGTTATGGTTATGGATCATCGTATATGCATCTGCATTGCAGATCTATTTTGACTTCAGTGGGTATACCGATCTGGCGATCGGATTGGGAAAGATACTTGGTGTTGACCTGCCTGAAAACTTTAAAAAGCCTTACCTGAAAACTAACCTGGCATTATTCTGGAATAGCTGGCACATTACGCTTACTCAATGGTTTCGTACTTATTATTTCAATCCAATTACGCGTAAACTTCGCAAATCAAAAATAGGTAAACATCAAAACAGTATCATGCTGGTAATGCAAGTGACAACAATGTTATTGATCGGTCTCTGGCATGGGGTTTCGGGTCACTTTTTTGCTTGGGGATTATGGCATGGATTGGGGATGTTTATTCATAATCGCTTCAGCCCTTTGATGCAGAAATTACAAAACAAAGCTCAAAATGATCCAATACTTCCAAAATTGTGGAATGGTGTGAGTTGGGTCATTACATTCAACTTTGTTGCTTTAGGTTGGGTGTGGTTCCTGATGCCAAATGTGCAATCTGCCATCAGTGTATTTACCATATTATTTGGGGGTAAATAAGTATGGAAAAAATGCGATGGTCGTCCCTGATCCGAATTTCTGTGAAAGTTGTAATCTTTTTTGTTGTTCTAAACCTGCTGTTTTCTATTGTGCATGTTGAAGCATGGGTAGGAAATCTTTCTGGTTACAACTTCATCTTTCCAGGAAGAACACGATTTCCCTTTGGGGAGAATCCCGGGCAAGCCTATAACCTGACCATGAATAACATCAATGCCATGTTTGCATCTCATGAAGTCAGTAAGAAAGCAGATGAGACTGAATACCGTGTATTCCTGATTGGTGATTCTTCTCAATGGGGGACGTTATTACGACCTGAGGAAACACTTTCAGCACAATTGAATCAATTAAATTTGCAGACCTGTGATGGGCGCACCATGCATTTTTATAACCTTGGGTATCCAACACTATCATGGATGAAAGACCTGATGATGATGGATAAAGCAAAGGAATACCAGCCTGACATGATCATCTGGATGGTCACATTGGAATCGGCCGTAGCGAAAGATCAATTACAGAATCCACTTCTGGAGGGCAATCAAGATATTGTTCAGACTCTGATCGAAAAATATGGTTTGAGTCAATACGCCGTTTCTAACGGAGATGATAATATTTTGACCAGAAATATCTTTACAGAGCGTCGAAACCTGGCTGATCTATTCAGGCTGCAAGCATATGGGGTACTTTGGGCAGCAACGGGAATTGACCAATATTATCCTGAAAGATATGACCTGGCAAAACGAGATTTTGACGCAGGTGATGATAACTTTCATGAACTAAAGTCACCCTTAAAAGAAAGTGACCTTTCATTCGACATTATTGCGGCCGGCAGGAAAGTGTTCTCGAATGTTCCATTTTTAATCATTAATGAACCTATCATGATAAGCTCGGGTGAAAACAGCGATATTCGTTATGATTATTATTATCCACGTTGGGCTTACGATGACTATCGAGAGTTGATGGAAGTACAGGCTAATGAAAATGACTGGAATTATCTGGATATTTGGAATCTGGTAAATGAATATGAGTTCACCAATACTGCCATCCATATGACACCTGATGCGACAACGATGGTGGCTGAGAGAATTGCTCCAATCATTCAGAAGCTAGCTTTCGAAAAGATGAATTGCACTGGTAATCAGTCTGGAATTACTTATTCACTTCCTGAGGTAACCAAAGAACCGGTAAGCACTCCTACCGAAGAGTCTGTTATAACCCAAACTATTGCCCCTACCTTAGAGGTATCAACTGTCCAACCATTGTGTGATGCTGAGAAATGGCAGGAAATGCCTGTTATCCCTGCGTACCTGTCACCTGATCTAAAGAAGATATATAAAGATGGACTTGCAAGGGGAAATAATGAGCATGCATTTTCTGTTATCGGTGATTGCCAAAATGTCCCCAGCGTTTTTCTGGGTTCATTCGATGACCCCAATTCGTATGATCTTGGGGAATATAGCTACTTACAGGATGTGATCGAATTTTACGAGGGATCCTTCTCGCGTAGAGGCGCGGCTGTAAGCGGCGGATTCAATGTTGCCAGAGTTCTATCGCCTTTAGCTGCTGATCCGGCTGTCTGTAATAAAAATGAAACTCCTTTGGAATGTGAGCTACGCATTCAAAAACCCAGCGTGGTTTTTATCAGCATGGAAACCTGGTGGTCAAAACGACCTGCTGAAACATATGAACAGTATATGCGCCAAATCATAGAAATTGTTTTGAAAAATGGTGCAGTACCGATCCTTGCTACAAAGGCGGATAATTTGGAAGGTGATAACGGAATAAATTACACTATCACCAAGCTGGCATGCGAATATGATATTCCCTTATGGAATTTCTATGCAGCAGCACAACCTTTACCTGGGCATGGAGTATGGTCAGATGGATTCCATCTGACAGTCGGTCTGAATTATTTTAATAATCCAGAGAATATGAAAACGGGCAGGTCTGTTCGCAACCTTACCGCATTGCAGTCGCTTTATTCAATCTGGACTTTGCTTCAACAGTAAATATTGGTTTGTTAGTATCGCAAGGCATGGACAACCTATAGAATAGAAGTGTATATTGCTGAACTTGATCTATTTAATAACTAAATTGTTTGGACAATATTCACTCATTTTTTATTAATTTCCATTGACAGCAATTTTAGATGGTGTACAATAAATAGGTTTAAATTAATCCAATGCTCATTATCATTTGCAAAATGAGATCATAATAATTTGTTTGGAGGAACTATGAATCTGCTAGGATTAGCTCACCACGGGCTGAACAACTTTGAACAGATTGCAATCACCCTGGTAATGGTGACTGCATTTGTTGCATTGTTGTATGCATGGCTGCTTCGTGGAACTGTCTTGAAAAAAGATAAAGGCACCTCAAAAATGCAGGAAGTATGGAATGCAATTAAAATAGGTGCAAATAGCTACTTACAAAGCCAATTGAAAACAATTTTGCCAGCAATTGGTCTTTTAGCGGTAGCACTATTTTTCAGCGTGTACGTTGTCAAGCCATCCGCTGAAGCACTTGAAGAATTCCCAAATAATACTGTCATCATCATGGCTATTGGACGTACCCTCGCTTTTATTATGGGCGCCAGTTTCTCATTGATGGTAGGTCAATTGGGAATGCGCATGGCTATTGAGGCAAATGTAAGGACTGCCGCAGCATCCAGACGTAGCTTCAACGAAGCTCTTTCCATCGCTTATTATGCAGGCACTATTACTGGTATGCTGACTGATGGCTTGGGCTTATTTGGTGGAACGCTAATTTTCATGATTTTTGGAAAAGCAGCTCCTGACGCCTTACTCGGTTTTGGTTTTGGTGGAACGCTATTAGCATTGTTCATGCGCGTGGGTGGCGGTATCTATACCAAGGCTGCAGATGTAGGTGCAGACCTGGTTGGTAAAGTTGAAAAGGATATCCCGGAAGATGATCCACGGAATGCTGCAGTTGTAGCAGATCTGGTGGGTGACAACGTGGGTGACTGTGCCGGTATGGCTGCAGATATCTTCGAAAGTTATGAAGTAACGATCGTATCTGCATTGATCCTTGGTCTTGCTTTAATGGCAATTGATCCTACAAAGAGTTTGAAATGGATCGTCTACCCACTGATCATCCGTGCCATTGGTGTGATCTCATCCATTCTGGGAACATTCACAGTTCCTATTTGGGAAAAGTTCCCCATCAAATTCCTGAGATCTCACAATGCAGAAGAATCCATGTTCCGCTCTTATGAAGTTTCCAGTGTGAACACGGTTATTGTGTCTTTCCTGGTCGCGATTCTCTATGCAGGTGATTGGCGATTGGCAGCGTTAACGACCATTGGTGTCGGTTTAGCGGTTGTATTTAATCCATTGACTTCTTACTTCACAGCAACCAATAAATCTCCTGTAAAAGAAATTGTGAAATCAACAAAAACTGGTCCAGCAACTACCATTCTGTCAGGTCTTTCTGTAGGAATGGAATCAAGTGTTTGGGCATTGGTTGTTATTGTTGTTGCATTTATTGGTGGATTGATGCTTTATGGTGGTGAAGCAGAGCCGACTTATGTGTTATATGCAGTTTCCATGATTGGTATAGGTATGCTTAGTCACACTGGTAACAATGTGGCAATGGACTCTTACGGGCCAATTTCTGATAATGCCAATGGTATAGGTGAAATGGCATGGCATGGAATGGATGACGAAGAGACCCAGAAGGCACGCCAGATCATGGCTGACCTCGATGCTGTAGGAAATACTACCAAAGCAATTACCAAAGGTGTGGCAATCGCTTCTGCTGTTATCGCTGCAGTAAGCTTGTTTGCTTCATTTATAACAGACATTGCGAAGGTACAGGCAAGCCTTGGAATTCCAGTGATCGAATCGATCAGGGTTTCTGAAGTGAAAGTATTTGTTGGCTTCCTGCTTGGTGGTGCGCTTCCCTGGTTATTCAGTTCGCTTTCGATCAAAGCAGTATCTCGTGCTGCTGGTGAAATTGTGGAAGAAGTTCGTAACCAGTTCAAAATTCCAGGAATCATGGAAGGTACGAAAACGCCTGATTATGCTCGCGTTGTAGGAATTTCCACACGCTCCGCTCAAAAAGAACTCATCCCACTGGCTGTCATTGCTGTTGCGATGCCATTGCTGGTTGGAATGGTCCTGCAGGTAGAAGCGTTGGGTGGTTTCCTGGCAGGTGTAATTCTCAGTGGTCAGTGCCTGGCAGTGTTCATGTCAAATGCAGGTGGTGCCTGGGATAATGCCAAGAAAGCTATTGAAGATGAACCTCGTGACCTGATTGCCAATACGGGTAAGGGTTCCGAACGGCATAAAGCTGGTGTTGTTGGTGATACCGTAGGTGATCCTCTGAAGGATACCGCTGGACCAGCACTGAACCCAATGATCAAGGTTGTCAACCTGATCAGTCTTTTACTGGCACCGATCATTGTCTCTACTACGAATTTTGTGAGTGAAGGCAAGGTGTGGATTGTGATCCTGGTCAGCGTTGTCCTTTTAGGTGCAATCATTTGGGCAATTTCGACCAGCAAACGCCCTGTCATAGATGTCACAGCAGAAAAATAGAGCTTTGATATTGTAAAATAAGTACAGGAGACTGAAAGTCGAAGTATTTCCTGTAAGATATAGAAATGGCCGCGAAACATATGTGTTTCGCGGCCATTTTTTGTCAAATGATCAAAGCGATTGATTTTCTTGTCTGAAATTCTTTACCAAAAGATGTAAAAATGATAAAAACTATTTAATGGCTTTTAGCTCGATATATCCTCTTGTGCCAATAGGTTCCAGTTGAATGCGAGGATTTTCATTGTCCCAACTGTATCCGATAATAGACGGATCATATTTTTCCATTGCTTCCTGTATTGCCTGAATTGCTTCACAAAAATCTTCCTCTGCAAAGGGCTCACCCTGAAACATTAGATATTTTGTAGCAGGGAGTTCGATGGTATCAAAACCCTCAGGAATTCTGCCTTTAAAATCAACTGCGACCTCTGCACCTTGAACATATTCTGATGTGTCTGGCTTACGGTAGTTTTTTGGCAGCCACAAGCATACAGGTTCACCACAGAGTGATTTCATGCTTGTTAACACACCCCAAACATCGCATCCGATCTCCTGGCAATAACTCCAGTATTCGGTTGCTTGAACACCGCGCTTAATGATCACTTTTCGTGCAGGTTTTTCAATCACCTGAATGAATACATTTTTTATATTTTCCATAGTAGTCTTCTCCCTTTTCCAAGAATCTTTGAATTTGACGCCATATGGTATGAACAGTGACAAGGGAACAGGATTTTTTGCGTATTCCTTGGGATTGCAATCGAACTCCCTACGAAATGCCCGCTGATAACCATCAACACTAGCAAAACCCATATCAAAAGCGACATCTATTATTTTGACATTTTCATCTATAAGCCACAACGCAGATTTTGAAAGTCTCAATCGCCTGACATAATCCGCAGGGGTTACCCCCTGTTAGCTCCTTAAATAATCGTAGTGAGTACCATGGTGAGAAGTGAGCTGCTTCTGCCAGTTCGGACAAAGATATATCTTCGGTAAGATGTACGCTGATGTAATCTTGCATACGTTGAACAGCTTCTGTTTTATCTGTCACAGTATTAACCTCCTGACCTCAATATTATATTTAAAGCACAATGGAATTTCTCGACTGTTTTTGCTGTGTATGTGAATCAATTGTTTCAGGGAAGGAGGAAAAAATGTACTGATTCATTAAATAATCTGATTTTCGGGTTTGGGGTTTCATATACTATGAGAAAAAAATAAAGACAGCATAGAAAACGGATTACCAAACTTCCCTTAAGCCGTCCGATTGAAATAGCTCTCGCGATGGTCAAATAAGTGATAAACCTTGAAGTGCATTATGAAAATCTGATGGGATTTCAACAGAAAATGTCATTATTTCCATTAATGTTGGATGTTCAAAGCTGATCGAAAATGCATGAAGCGCAACCCGTGGGAGGATGTCAAATCTGAGTTGAACATCTCGGGGGACAGATATATGATGATAAAGGGGATCAGATAAGAGTGGAATGGCGAGAGCAGCAGCATGGCTTCTGATCTGATGCGTGTAGCCACTTAATAGCCAGGTAGAAAGGTAATGATATTCATTCGAGGACTGCATGAGATGGAAAATGGTTCCTGCTGATTTTCCATTCATTTGATCAACAATTGTGCGATGGCTTCGATCGCCATTTACTCTTAGGGGAAGAGTGCAGGTGATCTCTTCCCATGCGATTGAACTGGATACTGCGATTGCCCTATATTCTTTTTTAATGATCCTGCTTTCAAACTGGTAACTGAGAATTTTATGCGCTTCCTGCGTCCTGGCAAAGATCAGGATGCCACTGGTATCTTTATCCAAACGATGCACTGTGAAAACCTTACCGAACTGATGAGAAAGCAAATTCTTCAGACAGGGAATTTCAGGATGATAGCCATCAGGAATTGTCAGTAATCCTGATGGCTTATTTATCAGGATAATACTTTCATCTTGATAGATGATCTGAAATGGATCTTTACCAGGCATAAGCTTTTGGTGCTTCACCACCTGGACCAGGGAAGATAGAATCAAGAGTTTTCATCATTTCACTGGAGAGTTTTACTTCAAGCGAATGCAGGTTACCCTGTAATTGTTCCAATGTTCGTGGGCCAATAATGGGAGAAGCCACCACCGGATTCTGAATGACCCAGGCAAGCGCTACATCAGCAGGTTTTTCTCCGATCGCAGCGCAGAAACTTTCATATGCTTCATATTTTTCTCGGTCATCCTCGACTTCTTGTTGTAAACTTTCTTTTGCCCGCCTTCCCATTTTCGCTTTTTCGAGAATTCCTCCCAATCTACCACCTGCCAGTGGACTCCAGGGGATCAATCCAATCCCGTATGCTCTGCAAGCAGGGATAACTTCAAGTTCTATTGAACGGGTAAGTAAATTGTAGTGACTTTGCTCTGAAATCAGACCAAAGAAATTCCGTTTGTGTGCTGCTTCTTGTGCTTGAACCAAATTCCAGGCAGCGAAATTACTACTGCCAATATAAATAATTTTCCCCTGTTGAACCAGGGTTTCCATTGCCTGCCAAATTTCTTCCCAGGGTGTTTCAGCATCAATGTGGTGCATTTGATAAAGATCTATGTGATCTGTTTGCAAACGACGCAGGCTGCCTTCACATGCCTGAATAATATGATAAGCCGACAGGCGTTGCTCATTTATCCCTTGACCCATACGACCATAAACCTTGGTTGCAAGAACGATTTTCT
>JBDKSY010000050.1:0-5664 GCA_039680395.1 Anaerolineaceae bacterium
CGCCACGTTTTAACAAACTTGCTTTCAGGTGTAAATATCGTGCCATCTGGAACAGTGATATCGTCAATATACGAGATCAACACGCATGTATATGCTCCACGGTTGATGGGGGTTTTACTGGCAAAAGCTTTCGTTTTTGAAGCAGTGGGATCAATATGCTGCGGCGTATTGGTTGGGATGGCAGTCACAACAGGCAGCAAAGCTTCCACTGTCATCGTTGATCCTGCCTGTACTGTACCTGCTTGAGAAGTAGTGGCAGCAACAAAAGGTGTATTGGGATGAGGGGTTTCTGCGATCAAGGTGCTGGATGGATTATTTGTTGCCCGAACCAACCCCAACAAGATGAAAGTACCTATCAGGAAAAGAACAACCAAGCCCAATAGTAGCGTAAGGTTTTTAGAAAGGATTCCACTACCACGGGTGCTCTTCCTTACTGCCATCTTTTGAGGAACGGGAGCTGGTTTGACAGTGGGAATGGGAGCCATATTCTGTTGATGAGTCAGTGCTGCCCGAAAATGCTCCATGCGCTGGTAGCGATCTGCAGGCACAGGTTCCATTGCTTTTAATATTGCAGCTTCAAGCGAAGGTGGAATGGAAGGATTCAACTGACGGGGAGCAACCAGAGGGATGCGGAGTGTACGCTGCACACTTTCTACAGGCTCTTGATTGGTCAGCAAAGTGTACAGGGTGGCACCCAGGGCATAAATATCACTGCGCGCATCGGTTGTGCCATGCCCGTATTGTTCAGGGGGTGAAAACCCCGGGGTTACCGCTCGCGCCCCGATGGTTGTCTTCAGGGAGGGGTCGTAAACCTTGGCAACCCCAAAGTCAACCAGCATCGCTTTACCAGCAGGAGTGATGATGATATTTTCAGGTTTCAAGTCGCGATGGATGATGGGAGGTTTCTGACTATGCAGATATGCCAGCGCATCCGCTACCTGTAAAACCCAGAGAAGTGTTTGATCCACAGAAAGTGGTGCACCATTCTGTTCCAATCTGGTTTTCAGGTCAATCCCTTCCACATAATCCATCACCAGGTATTGGCCTTGCCCAGGCAGGGTGAAATATTCCGTCACGTGGGGTAAAGCTGCATGATGTAGACCTGAAAGGATGGTGGCTTCATGGTTGAATTGGCGTTGTGCAGCCGGGCTGGTTTCGAAGTTTTCTTTCAATGCACAGGTGAGGTTGAGCTTCATATCCCACACCTGATAGACAGCTCCAAACCCTCCCTGTCCAACCAGGCGTTCAATTCGATAGCGATTATGAATGACTTGATTTACCGATAGCATTCCACATCCCTGTATGTAAACTCATTATAAACCAGGAGAAGCTATGCATTTTCGAGAAATGGATTATGGTAGAATGACAATAACAAGTTTGTTTAAGGTGCCTATCAAGGAGTGGTGTACAGGTAGACACGTAGAACATGATAATGATAAAATCTTTATGTAATGTATTTTACCCGTGACATCGAATTGTACACATTGGATGCAGGTAAAAATTATTCATTCAGGAACAGAATTTACAATCATTAATTTTGCCACAGGTTTACATGGCGAAGACGCGATGGCAATCCAGAAAATTGTCACAGGCGGGAAATAACAGGAAAGTCTTCAAGGAGGAAAAAATTAATATTACTGAAGATACGTTTAATAAAAAATAAAAACGCCTTTTACTTCCCTGACCTCATTAAGGACAAGAAGAAAATCAGGTGAAATTCTTCTCATTGTTTCACAAGTAAATAAAGCAGGGGAGCAGATTATTTCTTTTTATAAAAAAAGTTGTATCATTAATATAATCTTAACCCGGGAGGAAAAAGATGAAATGCCCAAAGTGTGATGAGATATACGAAGATACCAGTTATTTCTGCCCAAATTGTGGCGCTCCCAATGAATCCATCACGGTACAGACACGGCCTGCTACAGAGCCGCCACCTGGATATGCACAACCTCAAGCACCGCAGCCAGGAGTACCAGGGAGTCCACAACCAAAAAAGAAGAACTGGTTGTGGCTGATCCTTGTTGTAGCTGCAATTTTATTAGTGGGGCTCGTTATCATTGCAGTTTTTCTTTTTAATTTGTTTGGTGGAGCATCATTATTTGGCAATGGCGCATCCAAAGGCACAGGCATCCTGGTTGGAGTTCCTTCAAAATCAGACGAGGTTGATGTGTATTCCCTCAAACTCGGGAAAGAATTGAAAGATCTGGATCCAATATTGGAAAATGGCAGCCTTGATGCTGGTTACTTCTACCAGCGAACTGATTCCTATGGGTATCGTCTGATTGGTCAATGGAACAGAGGCGGGGGGTACATCGAAGGTAGCAAGTATATGCTGCTTTCCTACAGTGATGATGGCGATATGAGCGTTTATCGCGCTTTGACCGCCCCTAAAGAATTAACACCAATTTTTGAATCCGACAATGACTTTTTTGGCATCGCACTGGATAATGGGGATACTATTTACATCCATGAAGACCGTGGCAATAGCCAGCGCTGCTATATTTCTGTAAAAGGGAAAGAAGCTGAGCAAGTAGCCAAAGGTGATTATTGTTACCTGGCAGTTGCCGGTAAAGTTATTTTCACGCAAGATGTCTCCAGTAAAGACCATTTGACTGTGAAAGCTTACGACATTCAGGGCAAGAATGAGATAACTCTCGTTGACGATGAAGAAAATATCCGAAATAACTCAGTGCAGATCAGCGATGATGGAAAGCAAATCTTCTATTTAGTCGAAGATGGCACAGAAGTAAAAATTAAAATCATTGATGTAAAAACAGGTAAGCTGGTTGCAGAAAGTGATCCTTTCTTCGATATTGTCAGTTGGGAGAATGCATACGAAGGGGATACCGTTTTCTTTATTGCAGAGAATGAAGAAGGTTTGCTTGAGCTGTATACATTGGATGCAAAAGGTCAGAGCCTGATCGCCTCAGGATATAGCATGATGGCCCAGTTAGATAAAACAGGAGAAAACCTGGTATACATGACTGGAGACGAAGATGGCAATCAGACGATCTATGTTCATCCCGTGAAGGGTGGCGAGGATGTAGAACTGATCAGCGGAGAAAATCTTTCATTCTATGAACTGATCTGGAAAGATGTGATCCTTGTTCGAGAATATGATGTAGAAAAGAACGAATATACTTTCTACTCTGCTTCGGCAAATGGCGATGATCTGACGGAAGTCTTTTCGGAATCCGATGTGAGTATTGATAGCATTTTCAATCCGCTGAGCACAGATGACCTCTTTATTGAGGTCGAGGATGAAGAAGGATTATCAGACATCTTTGTCACAAAATTTGGCAGCGAAGATGGCGATTATCTTCTGGAAGACTGGTGTTCAGTCAATTTCCTTAACATCAATCCTGATGGAAAATCCATTGTGTTTAGTGGCTATGAAGATTGTGACGATGATCCAGTCCTTTACACCATTGATATGAAACCAGGCACTGATCCAGTTGAACTCGATGACGACAATATCTCATATATTTCAAATGCGATCTTCGATCCTAAAGGAAAGAATATTATCTATACCGTAACCACTGGTGATAACTATGATGATGTGGAAGTTCGTCAGGTGGGTATAGATGCCAAAAAGGATTACGAAGTGCTTTTTGAAGAAGCAGTTCTTTTGGATGCTCAATGGACATCTTTTGAGAACTTTGACTACAGCTATTTCTCTGACCCGTTGGTGAGCGCCAGTGTCTGTCCGGGAGCACCCACTTTGGAGTTGGATAAGGCAACCAAGGCTACATTAAATAAAGAGACATTGCAGACCTGTTTCCGGATCAAAGTAAAAGCTGATCAAGACTATACCTTTTTCGCCACGAGTAAAGAGAATCAGAATCTCTTTATGGAGCTTTACGATCGTAATGGAAACTACCTGATGTACGATGATGATTCAGGCCCTGGATTTAATCCAAAAATCTATTGGACCAATGGTTCAGAAGCTGCACTGATTTACGTGAAAATCACTGGTTACAACAGTACAAGTATGGATCTAGAAGTAACTGCCAAAGAAGGTGTATACGACCCATCTATGGCTAAGGCTGTTGAAATCAAGACTGATGGCTCAGAAGTGTCTGGAACGATTGACAGTGGCGATAATATTGAACTGGAAAATATCTACTTTGAAGGGTACGCAGACCTGTACTATTTTGACGGAAAAAGTGGACAGAAAGTGACGATAGATGTCATGAAAGCCAGCTCAACGGATATGGATCCGGCTGCTGCTCTTCTCGATGTCAACCAGTATGTCTTGTACTATGATGACAATAGTGGCTCGAATGATAATGCCCTGGTTGAGTACACACTTGCCAGCGATGGAAGATATTACATCCTTGTACTGGATGAATGGAATTACTACGGTGCAAGTTATGATTACAAGATAAAGGTTACTCTTCACTAATAAAGAGATAACTGTCGTAAAGAAAAATGACCGCCAGGGAAGATACTGGCGGTTATCCTTTTAAATGGTAATTTTCTTTCTTATCCATCCCAGCATATGTTGCCAGCCGAATTGTAAAGCATTCTTTGAACGCCAAAAGGCAACCGATGCCATACCATGTGCGATCACAGCGAAGAGTGGAGGTGTCTCCTGTGTATAGTATGTCCAGCATAAACGACTGGTTCCCCAGCGCTCTAAGAAATAACCCAATGTCGAACCCATCAAAAAGATGAAAATCATCGAACGTTTATTGGTGGGCGTGAACACAATGAACAGGCATAACAGCAATGCCATGATGGAAAGGCTTTTATCCAGGGTTGGAAAAATGAACCAGACCATCAACACGAGGAAAGCTCCAAAACATACACAGTAAAGTTTATTTACCCAACTTTCTGGCAGGCGGTGGGCAAAATGCTCCAATATGCGATACAACCTGTCAATCGAAAGGGTGGCAATAGGCCAGGCAGGGATGATCCATAATGGCGGGCGTTCATTGGTGTAATACGTCCAGATGCCCGTTTGGGTACCCCATGCTTCTATCACCAATCCACCGATCAACCCCACGAATGCCAGGGGCAGATCGCGCTGCAGATCTGCATTTGCCATAATAAGCAGCGACATAACGAGAAAGATACCGATCAATAAATAGTCCAGTTGGCGCCAGATGGGAATATTCTTATCAAACATGCTGATATATTCTTCTGCCAGCGGCCACCAGACATAAATGATGAGACCGATCAATGCCAGAAATCCACTGAAAAGGAAGTAACTGGTTCTATTCCAGCGGAAGAAACGTGCAAATGATCGGGAAGATTCTACTTTTTCCATTTATAACCCATACCCGGCTTCTAGTTTTACTACCAAATCGTCAATGAACCTTGCAGCAGGCATCCCATCCACAACGTCATGGTCTATCAGAACTGTAAGATGAAGGATTGACCTTTTCTCGATCTCACCTTTATGAACCCGCGGCTGCTCATTTAATGAGCCAAATGCAAGGCAAAGGTTATGCATGGTAGAGGGGACAATCCAACCGTGAGTATGACCAACCATGCCCACGGTGGTGATCATGACCGTACCCATTGTATCTTTCAATCGCTGTGGATGGTTAAGTATAAACGTGCGAAACAGGAATAACCGCAGCCACTGTGGTAAGGCGGTATATATTCTCATTCCTGAGATGCCAGAATCCTTGCCAAGTACGTAACCGCTTTCATCCG
>JBDKSY010000051.1:0-14616 GCA_039680395.1 Anaerolineaceae bacterium
GAAGTCACCCACAATCCGGTCACTGGTTTACTGGAATCTCCAACTTTCACGCTATACACTATACCCTGGCTCATTTCGAAGTCTGCATACCCGGGTCCCATCTCTGGATGCAGCCCAGTGAAAAATATATCCTCTCCCCCCTCCCATGTTACCGTAATGCGCACACCCGCCAGAGGATTCTCGTTCTCATCCAGCACTTCGATCTGAAGCAGTCTTTCGGGAATATTCGGGTTGCAGACCACCTCGTTTTCATCCAGCACAAAAGGCAGGTTCACAACAGGGTTCAACGTGACACCAGCCCGTGGGGTAAAAGTTGGTACCGGCGTCTTGCCTTCCGTTACCGGTTGAGGGGTAGCAGTACGGATAGCATTCTCTGTATCCACCGTTGGTGTGGCAAAACCTGGTGTTTCTGAAGGGTGATTCGAGTTAATTGTTGGAGTTGGGTCAGTGTTGGATAACCCACCCAGTGCATTTGCCAGGGCAGCCAGAGCTTCTGCATCACTGCGTTTCCCATCATTGGCAACCAGTTTCTGTGCCTGGCTCACCAGTGCCTGCTGTGGATCTTCATCGCCCAATAAGGAAATGCGAGCTGCTGACCTGCCCAGGTCCTGGTTATATGCAAAAGACCTTGCGATCAATAACCGGTACTGGTCACGAAAATCTTCACGTAAAGTTGATGGTGAAGTATTTGAATACGAAACAGGGTCAATGAACCAGGCATATGCCAGACCTAATATCAATCCTACGAGAAGCCCCGTAATGAGGAATCCATATCCACGTTTTTCGTTCATGGCGTTGCCTCAACTGGCGCAGAAATGGATTGAAGGTCTTGAAGCAGCTTCCCCAGTAATTCAATGTCATGGTTGCTGTACCCCAGTTCTTGACCGGTAATCACTGCCTGCTGCACCAACCTTACTGGACTTTCATTTTGCAGCATCAGAAGATCGTCTTTGGCAGCTATCAGGTCATGCTCATTCTGGTACGCTTCAGCAACCATGAGCACATAATCAGCTTTGTAATCGTCACGTAGTGAATATAACGGGGTGTTTACATACTTCACGGGATTCACCAGCCAACCGTAAGAAATTCCTCCCGCAATACCGAGAGCAATGGTGATAAAGAACCACACCAACCGTTTTATCCGCATGAATTTCTAGTCTTTCATCATCGGTATTTTAATACCATTGCGCTTTGCGGCTGCAATGGCTTCAGGATATCCGGCATCTACATGCCGTACTACTCCCATTCCCGGATCAGAGGTTAACACTCGCTCCAGGCGTTTGGCAGCTTCAGGTGTTCCATCGGCAACGATCACCTGACCAGCGTGTTGGCTGAAGCCAATGCCAACCCCACCGCCGTGGTGGAAGGATACCCAGGTTGCGCCATTCACCGCATTGATCAGTGCGTTCAAGATCGGCCAATCGCTGACTGCATCCGTGCCATCCAGCATTCCTTCGGTTTCCCGGTTGGGGCTTGCCACAGATCCAGCGTCCAGATGGTCGCGACCGATCACAATTGGCGCTTTAACTATGCCTTTTGCCACCAATTCATTGAACTTCAAACCTGCTTTGGCACGTTCGCCATATCCCAACCAGCAAATGCGTGACGGCAATCCTTGGAAATGGATACGCTCTCTTGCCAAAGTGATCCATCTGCGCAGGTGATCATTTTCAGGGAAGAGCTCCAGAATGGCTTCATCCGTACGATAAATATCCTCTGGGTCGCCAGAGAGCGCCACCCAGCGGAAAGGTCCTTTCCCTTCACAAAAGAGAGGACGGATATACGCAGGAACGAAACCAGGAAATTCAAATGCATCGCTTACGCCGTGGTCAAATGCCCTTTGGCGCAGGTTATTGCCGTAATCAAATACTTCGGCACCCATTTTTTGAAATTTCAGCATGGCTTTTACATGGTCAGCCATAGAATCCAACGAGTGCTGCTCATAAGCTGAAGGATCAGAGACACGCAGATTGTTCGCTTCTTCCAGTGTCATGCCGGCAGGCACATACATCATCACATCATGTGCGGGCGTCTGGTCAGTTACTACATCAGGAATGACTCCCATGGCGGCCAGTTTTGGGTAGATTTCAGCAGCATTCCCAATCAGACCAATGGATTTCGGAATGCCATTATCGCAGGCTTCCTCTACCATGGTCATGGCTTCTTCCAGATCATTTACCACTACATCCACATAACGGTGTTCCAGTCTTCGTTGAGCGTGAGCGGGGTCAATTTCGACCACCAGCCCTACACCCTCGTTCATGGTGATCGCCAGAGGTTGAGCACCACCCATACCACCCAGGCCAGCGGTAAGAACAAACTTCCCTTTGAGCGAACTCCAGCCACGCTGTCGTGCCAGCGAGCCTAACGTCTCATAGGTACCCTGCAAAATTCCCTGGGTACCAATATAGATCCATGAACCGGCAGTCATTTGCCCAAACATGATCAAACCGCGCTTCGCCAGTTCGTCAAAGTGCTCCTGGGTAGCCCAATGCGGCACCAGGTTGGAATTAGCGATCAGTACCCGCGGTGCATCAGGATGGCTGCGGAATATTGCTACTGGTTTCCCGGATTGCATCAGTAAAGTTTCGTCATTTTCCAGGTTTTTCAAGCTTTCCAAAATGGCATCAAAAGCTTCCCAACTGCGGGCAGCCTGCCCCCTGCCACCATATACCACCAGGTCAGCCGGGCGTTCTGCTACTTCAGGATCAAGGTTATTCTGGATCATACGATAAGCGGCTTCGGTCAGCCAGCTTTTACAGGTCAATTGGGTGCCACGTGGAGCACGCACCTCTCTTGGACCGGGCATAAACACCTCCGGAATGATAGGAATCGTATGCTGTGATTATACAACAGGTGAATGCGAGCGACTATTTGACATAGGATTAATTGTCACTATTGCCAATCTGCAAAAAATGAATATAGTAAAAGTATGAAAGAAGAAAACGATTTACCTAAAACTCCATCGCTCTATGAGCGCATTTATGCTCTGGTAAGGCAAATCCCTTCTGGAAAAGTAGTTAGTTATGGGCAGATCGCCTGCATCGTTGGCGGCTGCTCTCCTCGTATGGTAGGGTATGCTATGGCTGCAACCCCTGACGGCAGTGGCATTCCCTGGCAAAGGGTGATCAATTCACAGGGAAAGATCAGCGTCAGAGGAGAAGGATTTGATACGCCACTGCAGAGGGTTTTACTCGAAGAAGAAGGCGTAGAATTTGACAGTCAGGGACGAGTTGATTTTCAACGTTTTGGATGGCTGCCAGATTAGAGAATACTTAAATTAGATTCCGTAAGAAAAGCATAAGGGGGATGAAATGGATTGCGTTCTCTGGTAGAATTACCGCACATCGAAATTGATGCATTAATCAATACTTTAACGGTATCGCTCATTACTTTGATAATGAGTTTATGAGAAATGGAGTTTAATATGGCTGGAATGGAGCGTTTTACCCAAAGAGCTCGCCGGGTTCTCAGCCTGGCACATCAAGAAGCCGAGCGGCTTCACTTTAGCACAATTGAAACAGAACACCTTCTGATTGGTCTGATTTTGGAAGACAATGGAATTTCTCATCGCGTCTTGACAGAGTTAGGTCTGGAAGCAAAACGCGTTCAAGAAGTAGTGGAATTGATCAGTGGTTTTGGGAAATATCAGGGTGGCAAGATCGAGCTTTCATCAGGCGTGCAACAGGTGCTTGAAAATGCCCTGAATGAAGCCCGTAAATTGGGGCATCATTACGTTGGTACGGAACACCTGCTGCTTGGTTTGGTGCTATCCACCGATGGGCAGGCACATGAGGTACTGCGGAAGCTGGGTGTCACTCCAGAGCAAATTCGAAGGCAAACACGCCGGGTACTGCAGGAAAATACCCCCTCTCAAACCGCACCTGCGGGTGGAGCGCTTGCACCTGCCGCACCTGCACAGAAGAAAGAGAAAGATTCTGCCAAAACTCCACTGGTAGACCAACTGGCAACTGACCTGACCACCAAAGCAGAAGAAGGGAAGCTCGACCCGGTTATCGGACGGCAGATGGAAATCGAGCGCGTTATTCAAATTCTGGCACGGCGAAATAAAAACAACCCCGCCTTGATTGGCGAACCAGGAGTTGGGAAAACCGCCATCGTAGAAGGGCTGGCAGAGCGCATCGTCGAAGGAGACGTACCCGCCCTGCTGCTTGGCAAGCGGGTGCTGCAACTGGATGTCGGCTCATTGGTGGCAGGCACCATGTACCGTGGTCAATTTGAAGAGCGATTAAAACGCGTGATTGATGAACTGAAGCAATCAGGAGCCATTTTATTCATTGATGAGCTGCACATGCTTGTAGGGGCGGGCGCGGCTGGCTCTTCCGTTGATGCTGCCAATATCCTGAAACCCGCTCTTTCACGTGGAGAGCTGCAAGTGATTGGCGCTACCACACTGGAAGAATACCGTAAACACATCGAGAGCGATGCTGCCCTTGAACGCAGGTTCCAGCCCATCACGGTGAATGAACCCACAGTGGAAGAAACGATCAAAATTCTTCAGGGCATTCGTAGCAAATACGAAGAGCATCATCGCTTGCAGATCAGTGATGAAGCACTTAACGCTGCTGTCAATCTGTCTGCCCGTTACATTTCAGACCGCTTCTTACCCGATAAAGCAATTGACCTGATAGATGAGGCATCCTCACGGGTGCGAATGTATAAAAGTCCTGCTGCACAAACCAGCAAGGATTTATTGAAGAAAATTCGTGACCTGCAACCTGAGATCAAGCTGGCAATGCAGGAAAACCGGTATTCCGATTTGGATAAACTACAAGACCAGCAGCATAAATTGGAAGAGCAATTGGACGCTTTGCGCGAAGGTTGGGACCGCAAGAACAGTCCTGTTGTTACCGCAGATGATATTGCCGAGCTTGTTTCCATGTGGACGGGTGTACCCGTGATGCAACTTGCACAGGAAGAATCCCTCCGTCTGCTGCATATGGAAGACGAACTCCGGCAGCATATCATCGGGCAGGAAGAAGCTATTGAAACCATTTCCAAAGCGGTACGTCGAGCCCGCTCAGGGTTGAAAGATCCCCGCCGCCCCATTGGTTCATTTGTATTCCTGGGACCGACCGGTGTGGGTAAAACTGAGCTTACCAAAGCGCTGGCACGCTTCCTTTTTGGCAGCGAAGAAGCCCTGGTTCAATTGGATATGTCCGAGTTCATGGAAAGACATTCCATCAGTCGGCTGGTTGGCGCGCCTCCTGGTTATGTTGGATATGAGGAAGCTGGACAGCTTACCGAAGCGATTCGTCGCCATCCTTACTCGATCGTCGTTTTCGACGAAATCGAGAAAGCGCACCCTGAAGCCATGAACATGCTGCTGCAGATCATGGAAGAAGGTCACCTCTCGGATGCCAAAGGACGCAAAGTTGACTTTCGCAATACGATCATTGTGATGACATCCAACATCGGCGCAGATGTGATCAAACACCAGACTTCCATCGGGTTCCAGCTCGCACGAGATGAAGCCACCGAGGAAAAAATAGCCTATGAAGAGATGCGCAAGAAACTGCTTGAATCCCTCAAGCGGGTATTCCGTCCTGAGTTCATCAACAGGTTGGATGGGATCGTCGTCTTCCGGGCTCTCAATCGCGAAGATATCCATCAGATCGTCCATTTGGAAATCGCCAAAGTGGCAGAACGGCTGAAAGAGCATGATATCACCGTTGAAACCACCCCCGCAGTCACAGACTTGATGGCTGATCAGGGGTACGACCCTGACATGGGTGCCCGCCCCTTACGGCGTGTCATCCAGCAAATGATCGAGGATAAGCTCTCCGACGCCATGTTATCTCATACCTTCAAAGACGGTGAAACCATCGTTCTTGAACTGGATGAAGACAACCAGGTAGTTTTGAAGCACAAAATGGTTGAACCTGAAGCAGAACCAGAGCCAGAACCGGCGATATAAAACATAAAAGCTGGGCGAGAGATTTCTCGCCCAGCTTTCTTATAAACACCAAAAAAGGAAAGGGAATTAGCTCTTTCCCCAAAATCCGAATTTCCAGGTCTGGGGTAAGGCTGGGAAGGGGGACGTGAGCTCGCAAAATTTTTAAATAATTAAAGAGGGAATTCTTTTTGTGCTTTTTATGATTTTTGTGGTGATCCTTCTGCTTTCCTCGGGTTTAGCTTCGGGAGATTGTCGAGATCCAATAACCTATTCGTACTCCCCCTGCGCCAAACCCCTACAAAATTTATACCATTGCGAGACTTGCGCTTTTTGCAAACCAAAATAATCTATTTTTGGTGAAGCAAATGTAGCATGATTACCCCACCCGCCTTCGGCACCTTCCTTTTTCAAAAGCTGGGATTGTGCGAAAAAATGGACACGGAAAATGTCTTGATCAGTGGAAATTAATAAAACGGAGATCAGACATGTTGCTCCTTCCCTAAAATAGCCAGATTTTAGGGAAGGTTGGGAGGGAAAGGAGAAAATAGGCTTTATACTGGAATTTCCATTGGCACTCCTCGTTGAGGAGCAAGTACAAGCTCAACCGCATCATTGGGGCAGTGACTGACACATACGCCACAACCCATGCATACAGCCTCATCCACATGCGCTACATCCTCTAGCACCTTTATGGCGTGAAACTGACAGAACTCTTCGCAAGTGCCACACCCCAGGCAGACAGTTTCATCAACCTTGCCAAGATACCCTGATGAAGCCAGCATGGGATTTCCATGCTGATGTGCCTGCATCGCCCCGCAGCAGCACGAGCAGCAGTTGCATATGGCATAAAACCGATTCAGAGCTGCCTGCTTGAAGAAGGCATGATGCACATGTCCCCGGTCTTCCTCCGCCTTGAGGATCTCCATCGCTTCTTGAGACTTGATCCAACGGGCATGATGAGGATTGTGCTCGATGATCATGCTGGCAAACGGTTCCCCAATAACCAGGCACACATCCAAAGGTTTACAGGGGTCCTTCCAGTTCACCCTGCAGGGACAATCCAACGCAATGATATGGCCAGGGTCATGCATGATGATGTCACGAGCCAGTTTATAGGGAATCACCTGTTCGGGATACCTGTAAGTAATTTCCCGGTCAATTGTCACCAATTTATTCGCGGTTTCCAAAGGCACAACTTTCCCATGATATGTATCCGCGAATTGGATGACATTGGGATCCACTTTTCTCCGTTCTCGAGATGCAGGAAACACTTTCCACCATTGTCTGACGACCCACCGGTAGAACTTTTCAGGATTCCTCACCCCCATCGCATTGCCGATATACATATAGGGAAATGACAGGTAATAATATCCATGAAGAGTATCATAGAAGGAAATATTCTTTGTTTTACGGGCTTCAGCAAAAAAGGAACGCGTGGAGTTTTTAAGAAATGACATTAAATTACTCCTTGAATACCGTTAACTCCATTGTGGTTAAAACTGATTGGGGATTAACCCATTCGCCTGCATTTATGATAGCATAGTAGCCACGGAGAATGATATGGCAAAATTGATCACTCAATATGTTTGCCAGCAGTGCGGACGCAGCTTTGCCCGTTCCTTCGGGCGCTGCCCGCAATGCGGTACCTATGACAGCATGGTGGAAGAAGTCATCGAAAAAGCGCCCGCGCCTCAAAAAACTGCTGGACTGATCAATTTATCTCATTCACAGCCTGTACGCCTGAATGAAATCGAGGGTGACGTGACTGAGCGCCTGCCCCTCTCGATCGGTGAATTTGCACGCGTTTTGGGCGGTGGTGTGGTGCCCGGTTCCATCATTCTGGTGGGTGGCGACCCTGGTATTGGCAAATCCACCCTGTTGCTCCAGGTGGCGCTAGAAATGGCAACCCAGACTAAGGTCTTATATGTTTCAGGTGAAGAATCAGAGCGCCAGATCAAGATGCGAGCCGCCCGATTGATGCCAAAATCAGAGAAAGAAAAATACCCAGAGAACCTGTACCTGGTCACCGAAACCAACCTGGATAGCATTCTGGAGCATGTAAAAACGGTCAAACCTGAGATGTTGATCGTGGATTCCATCCAGACTGTCTTTATCCCTGATCTGGAATCCTCTGCTGGGTCGGTCAGCCAGGTGCGTGAAAGTGCATCTCGCCTGCGCGAACTGGCAAAAGTGAGCGGAATGGCAATCTTCGTGATTGGCCATGTCACAAAAGAAGGCGTCATTGCTGGTCCTCGCGTTCTTGAACACATCGTGGATACGGTTCTTTACCTGGAAGGGGATGCGTTGCAATCCTTCCGGCTGCTTCGCTCGGTGAAGAATCGCTTTGGTGCAACTTCTGAAGTAGGCGTATTTGAAATGCGCGAAGGTGGCATGGTGGAAGTACCCAACCCATCAGAAGCTTTTCTGGCTGAAAGATTGGTCAATACTCCCGGCAGTGCAATTGCGGTAACCATGGAAGGTACCCGTCCTCTCCTGGTGGAAGTTCAGGGTCTTACCAGCCATACCAGTCTGAACAATCCGCGCCGCACCCCCAACGGAGTGGATATGAACAGATTGCTACTTTTGTCAGCAGTGCTCACCCGCAGGTTGGGTCTGCGTCTGGCAGAACAGGATGTGTTCGTGAATGTGATCGGCGGGTTGCGCATCAATGAGCCTGCTGCTGACCTGGCAATTGCTGCAGCGATCGCTTCTTCACAGAAAGATTTACCATTACGGGCAGATACGGTTCTGATTGGCGAAGTAGGGCTTTCAGGCGAGTTACGCTGGGTCAGCCAGATGGAAAACCGCCTGCGTGAAGCCGCCAAGTTGGGTTTCAAACAGGCGATCATCCCCAAGAGAGTGCGTAGAGGAGAAGCCCTCCCTGAAGGCATTCAAATTCACGAAGTCCGTTCATTGCGTGAAGCACTTGAAAACGCATTTTTCTCCGCGAAAAATGAATGACCTCACCTTGTAAAAGAAGAGGAGACAATTATGGACTTTTTCAATCAAGGTATCATTGGCAGGATCCGCCGGAACCACGCGCTGGAGCATGCAACCCTGCAGGTGCTTGCCAGCCGGAAAAAATATCCCATGCTGGCTGGGTACTCTGATTGGCGCGGTTTCTGGGTGATGGGGGATATACAAACAGAAGACTTATTATCAGCAGCAGAAGACGCATTAAAGCGCCTTAATGCGGGTGAATCTTCATTGGCAATTCATCCCCATTGCGGAACGAATTTTGCTATCAGCGGATTGCTAGCAGGCAGTGCCGCCTGGGTCGTAATGACAGGTGCCGGCAATGGATGGAAGAAAAAACTCGAACGCTTTCCACTGGTAGTGACGGTAGTCACCCTGGTGTTGATCCTTGCACAGCCTTTGGGTCCAATGGCGCAAAGAAAGATCACCACCTGCCCCACTCCAGACGGTCTAAAAATTTCAGCCATTCACTTGCAACCATTTCGCAATACCACTGCC
Organism: Anaerolineaceae bacterium; assembly: GCA_039680395.1. Classification (GTDB taxonomy): domain Bacteria; phylum Chloroflexota; class Anaerolineae; order Anaerolineales; family Anaerolineaceae; genus UBA4782. Next base: position 9,392 of record JBDKSY010000051.1, read on the forward strand.
CATCGGGTACTGACGATTGGTTAAGGATAAAGGATGAGTGAACCTGTAAAGAATATTACCATCCTGCATGGCGATGATGAGTTTGCCATCAGCCAGGAATGCGCCCAGCTCATTATTATGATGCAGGAGGAAGACCCCAGCGGGATGAACATCACTCAACTGGAAGGCAGGCAAATGAGTGAACAAGACCTCCGAACTGCGGTCAATACTCTCCCCTTCCTCACCAGCCGGCGCCTGGTGTTGTTGAGCGATCTATCACCCCATCAGGATGGCCAACGTTTCCTGTCTCTTCTGGAGCAGATGCCAACCTCCACTTTCCTGGTCATTCAGGCATTTGATTCATTTGATCGTGGGAAATGGAAGCATTATGACCCTGAAAAGCACTGGCTGGCGAAATGGGTAAAGTCTCATTCGGTTCAAGCGGAATGGCGCGAATATCGCCTTCCGAATGCTTATGCCATGCCCGGCTGGCTGCAGAAACAGGCGAAAGTGATGGGTGGGAAGATCACCCCTCAAGCGGCTGACCGCCTGGCAGAATGGATCGGTACTGATACTCGGCAGGCTGAAAAAGAGCTGGAAAAACTCCTCACCTATACCAATTATGAACGTGCCATTGATGTTGCAGATGTCGAGAATCTCTCCACCAATAACGCAACGGGAAACATCTTTCAATTTGTAGATGCCCTGGCAGAACACAACCAAAAACAAGCGCTCGATCAATTGCATCGCTTAATGGATGAATTGGAGCCAGTACAGATCTTCAGCATGATCGTACGCCAATTCCGACTCTTATTACAGGTGCGCGAATTACTGGATGATGGTGGAGGATTGCAATCCATTTCAAGCGAAATACCTGAGATCCGTTCTTCTCTGGTGGCTGAAAAAATGGCAAAGCAGGCACGTCGCTATGATATGCGACAGTTAAAAGAAATATACCGAAGGTTGTTAAAACTGGATCAATCTTTGAAAACCAGCCAGATGACACCTGAACTGGCATTTGATATTCTGGTAGTGGAACTGGCGGAAAATTAAAGAAAGTATCCGGCAATTTAAACCGGATACATTTTCTTTTCGAAATACCTGCTCCAATATTTTTATAAAAACTAGAGTCAAAGCGTAAAGCGATATAGATTGCTTTCGCGCAGTTTGAAGCCCACTACCTGATACATATGGTTGGCAGCTTCACGGCTTGGGCGGGATGTCAGGTCAACCGTCTTTGCACCCAATTTGCGTGCCTGATCCAGAGCTGCCAGGGTGAGCGCTTTTCCCAGCCCTTTCCCGCGGGCAGCTTCATCAACAACCACATCTTCGATCCAAGAACGCACACCTGTAGGAATGCGGAAAGTTACCAGTGTCAGTGTGCCCATGATGCGATTGTTAAAATCCTCATGCCGGACGAGAATCACCGAGTTGCAATGAGAAGAAACCAATTCTTCGAGTTCATGGTGTGTTGGGATGGCTGCGGAAGAGGATAGTTGCGGTACCAACCGGTTGAACGCTTCCACCAGTTCATCGTTTACCTGGGTGGCAATTTCAATTTGCATAATTCACTCCCTAATGGGTTATTTTGCTAATTTTATCCTACTTCTCATGGAGAATAATTCGATCAGCAAGCTGATCCAACTGAATGACCACAAGAATATCAACCGCCAGAAGATCAGATCTGTTTATTGCTGCCAACCAGCTTTAGAAGTGCTTGCGCTGCCTGCTCAGGGCCAGACTGCTCACACCCATTGATCCCAAGCTGGGTACGCATCTGTCCGACAAAAATATTCCGCTCGAAGAAAGCATGGAAGAACCGGTCAGCAATGACCTCGTGCATATCCTGGTATTGCTGTGGCCCAAATACATTTGCGAAATACGTGCTGACCTTCCCGGTGGTCGTGGTGGTGCCTTTGCTCATCACTGCACCCTGTCGGAAGGCTTGCAAAGCATTCTCTGCATTCTCAAATCGCTCAATGACAGGGCAATTCTTTTCCACCGCTTCGTAATTATTGGCATACAACACAAAATCAACCGGATAACCTCGATTGATGGTATCAAAAGTGGTAACGGGTAGAACAACTCTTGCATTCGTCTCTGAAGGGCTCATAATGATGGTACGGTCAATCTGACCAAATGCATACCCGGGATTCAGATCATCCAGGCGGATAAATGCACCAATTTCTGATCCATAACCAACAACTCTACCACCAGCGGTTATTTCAAGAGAACCCATATCATCCGCAATGGTCGTCTGATCTTCCACATCATCTCTGGCGATGTTGCGCAGAGCTTCCAGAGTTTCGGACTTGCCAGCACCAGTATCCCCCATGATCAAAATATTGGCATCCCCCTTCCCCTTGATGGCAAGATGCACCATTGCGCCATGGAAAGGCATACGGTTGCGTTTCATCATCTTAATATTGTGAAGAGTGAGGATCATCTTCTTGAGATATCCGAAGTAACCATATTCAGGTTTATCCGGAATGGTTCCGACCAGTAAATCATTTTCGACATCATCATAAAAAATGGTCTGGTTGTTTTCAGGGCTGGCTTGAATGGGAGAGGGTACCCCAAACAGGAATACAGCATCAGGCTTCCGCTTCAGGTCTTCATCGTCTGCCAGTTCGAACAGGTTCGCAAGTGAGAATCCCAGATCGAAAAAGCGTAGATTGAAATAAACCATGATGATGAGATCGCCTACCCTGGCGGGATAACACAGCCACTTATTCCTGCGCAATTCCACCTGATCCAATGGGTTGACATCCACCCGCTCAAAGACACCTGACCGCTTATTCATTGGTGGGTTGAAAATGAGTGGCGGATAGGTAAGTACCTGTCGAATGATGGGAATGGTGTTCAGCTTGTAGTAGTTGTTGTAAATATCTTCAGGGTAAACAACATCGCGCGGCAGGGCAATGGTCGCAATTTCGGCACCTGCACGAACCTGCCGGTAGATCCGCGGATGATTCCCGGTGATGTTCTCTTGCAGATCACGGTAAGTGCTGCGAACCACATTGGTCAGTTGCTCAACGGTGTTGTTAAAGGTGCGATAAGGTTTTTTATCGAACCGGTTGCCTTCTGAGTCACAGATGATCAGGCGCTGCAAGTTACGCCAGTAGTTATACAGGTATTCAATAAAATCGTTGAATAATGCACGATTTTCGAGGAAATGTTCCGAACCCTCGACCAACCGTGGAACCATATCGGCAGGCACTTTCAACAGGTAATGCATGGTATCTGCCAGTTTTCGAAGATCGCTATGGGTAAAATCATGATCCACAAAGATGTTCAACAGGCGTGAATTGTGACGCTTGAGTTCATCGGTGCAGCGCTTGAGAATTTCTATGAATAATGGACTCGCAAGCAGTTCTTCACCCGAATCACAGATACGATCCCGTACCCGGATGATCACTTTTCCGTCAATAAGTTGATAATTCGAGTCTTCCATAACTGGCTCCAGCAGGTAATTCCGTCTATTCTATCTCAAATCCTGGGATTGTACAGGTTGCAATATCTACCATAAACCAGGGAAAATGCGGTGTCTGACCTGGTCGGTATACTCACTATACCCAATCAATTCATGCGCTAAAGTTTCATCTTCCAACCGGGTGCGGATAACGATCATGCCAATCCATATCCCAGCGGGGATAACCGCCCATAATGATTCAAGTAGAAAAGGTATTGCCAATGCTGCAATTAATGAGCCCATGTAACCAGGATGCCGTATCCATGCGTAAGGCCCCTGATTGATCACATGATGGTCACGTTCTGTTTGGATACGCACATTGGCAGAGAAAAAAGGATTGGAAACCATCGCCCAATCGGAGATCAGGTATCCAATCACGACCACACCGATACAAAGCGCTTTTACGCTCCAACTTATTTCAGGCGACCAGCCAAAACGCTTATCCAACCCTGCAACAAGATAAACCAGCATGGGGCATATCACAACCATCATAGTTGCGATCCACCTATCCCATTTTTTAACATTTTCATGATCACTGGCTCGTTCTTCTTTCAATTCGCGGGAAAGAGTCAAACCCAAGACACCCATATTGATGATAGCCAGAGCCATTAAAATCCAGGCTTCTGCCCACCGGAAAGTACCTGCGGTGAGAAAAAGTGCCGCCCCAGTGATCAGGCATAAGGCAAGAAATCGGATTGCGCCACGGTAATTGGGTGAAAGGTTTATCTTCTTTGCTGTGTCTTTGGGAGAAGGATCATTATGTGTCATCTTGAACCTCAAAAAGTAAAATAAGTTATTAATATAATAGCATCTCTTACAAAATGGGGATTGCCTTTTTGTCTTTACGGGAGTTATAAATAAATCATCTCACCACAAAGGGCACCAGGAACCTGTAGGTGCGGACAAAGAGTGATCCACACCCCTGTCATCACGAGCATCCGTAGGGTGCGTTGGCAACGCACCCTACCACTACATCTGTCATCACGAGCGAAGCGAAGTGATCTCAAGTCATGAGCCACGCCCCAAAGAACGGAGCTCGCAAAGACACCCCTATCATCACGAGCATCCGTACGGTGCGTTGCCAACGCACCCTACCACTACATCTGTCATCACGAGCGTAGCGAAGTGATCTCCCCTACGAGCAGATTGCCACGCCCCAAAGAACGGGATAAAATACATTTTGTGTTTTTAGTGGTGAAGAAAAAAGGTATACAATAAGAACTACTAATCTCTAGCCCATGAATGGGGGCTCTAATGACTCTTCAGCAAGGTGAAATTCTCAACAATCGCTACCGGATAGTATCATTGATCGGTCAGGGTGGATTTGGTGCGGTTTACCGTGCCTGGGATCTGCGGATGAATGGTGTCTGTGTTGTCAAAGAGAATCTCGAATCCACGACAGAAGCGATCAACCAGTTCCAGCGCGAAGCACAGATCCTTTTTCGCCTCCGGCATCCAGGGCTTCCACGAGTTAGTGATTTCTTTGAAGTTTCTGGGCAGGGTTTATACCTGATCATGGATTATATCGAGGGTCAAAACCTCGAAAATATCATCAACGCACGTGGTGGAAAAGTGCCCGAACAGGAAGCTATTGGGTGGGTTTCCCAGGTATGTGACGCACTCGAATACCTCCATAATCAAACACCCCCGATCATCCACCGTGATATCAAACCGCAAAATATCATCATCACCCCGCAAGGTGAACCAGTGCTGGTGGATTTTGGTGTGGCAAAAGTATATCAAGCCAATCAGAAGACAACCATTGGCGCACGGG
>JBDKSY010000052.1:0-5534 GCA_039680395.1 Anaerolineaceae bacterium
TACGTATGGTACAATTTTACGCATAAAAGGATAGTTTAAGGTACAATTTGTACGTTTTGAAGTGTTGGGAAGTTTGGAACGCTTTATTAATAGACTCAAGATTTTGTGCCGAAAGGCGTGAGGGTTCAACTCCCTTCTTCCCCATAAAATATCTATCTTGTAATAAAGGATGTCTGAGTTGAATATCGAAATTGAACAATTGGCTGACCATCAAGCGAAAATTACTGTGGAATTTGAACCTGAGATTCTGACGCAGTATCAACATAAAGCAGCAAGAAAAATTGCTGAAAAAGGTAAAATACCTGGTTTTCGCCCTGGGAAAGCACCATTCGATGTGATTCGCCGAACTTATGGTGAAGCTGCCATCAATGAGCAGGCTATTGAAATGATCGTTGATGACAAGTATAGTGAAGTATTGGAACAGGCAAAAATTACCCCTGGAGCTCCTGGCTCTTTAGAAGAGGTGGTTTCTGTAGATCCACCCAAATTCGTCTTCATCGTGCCAAAAGAACCAGAAGTCGAATTAGGTGATTACAAATCTGTTCGAGTGGATTACAACCTGGAACCTGTTACTGATGAAGATGTCGAAAAGGTTGTGAAGAACCTTCAGACCAGCTATTCGACCACCGAAAGCGTGGATCGTCCTGCGCAAACTGGTGATATGGTGTACATCCAATTACAGGGTCGCATCTTAAATCCAAAGGAAGGTGAAAAAGAGATTTATCTCGAAAACACCTCTTTTGAAATTATCGTTGGTGGTTCCGAATCTGATCCAGATAACTGGCCTTATGAAGGTTTTTCAAAAGTTCTAGAAGGTATGGCTAAAGAAGATGAAAAAGTAGTGACCCATACTTATAAAAAAGATGACCAGAATGAAAGCCTTCAAGGTAAAAAAGTTGAATTTACTGTCAAAGTGGAAGAAGTAAAACTTCTAAAGCTCCCCGAACTCGACCAGAATTTTGTCCAGATGGTTGGAAATTTTGAGAGCGTAGATGCATTACGAGAACAGATCCGGGAGCAAGCTGAACATCAAAAGAAACATGAATATGATGACAACTACTTTGATGAGTTGTTAGAAAAAGTTGTTGCCACATCTGTTGTCAAATATCCACCTCAGGTGTTGGAAGATGAGCAAAGGGATATCCTGAAATCTTTTGAAGAAAACCTTGGTCGCCAAAAAATGGACCTGGATGCATACCTTAAAATGCGAGAGTTTACTAAAGAGAAATTCATGGAAGAAGAAGTAAAGCCTGCTGCGGTAAAGCGATTAACCAGATCTTTGGTCATGTCAGAAATTGCCAAGGCGGAGAAAGTAGAAGTTGACCAGGAAGAGTTAAAGAATGTTGTTACCATGCGGTTGGATAGCTTATTGCGATCCCAAGATATAAAGAAACTGCGTGGTGATAAAGAGATGCAGAACCTGACAACAGCTTTGATGTTAGATACCGCCAATCATCTCTATAACCAAAAAACACTTGATTGCCTGAAAGACATCGCTACTGGAAAAGCTGCAGAAACCCCTGCTGCTGAAACTACCGATGTGATACCTGAAGAAACTGAAGAGAAGCCAAACGATAAGCCATCGAAAGCCACAAAAGCTGGTAGCACAAAGAAAAGTACTAAAAAAGCTACGACGGAATCCAAAACGGAAGAATAATGGAGAAAGTTATGGACGGTAAATTTAGTGCAGTCATACCTACAGTGATTGAATCAACGGGACGCGGTGAGCGTGCTTATGATATCTATTCACTGCTTTTGAAGGAAAGGATCATTTTCCTGGGAACCGCGATTGATGATCAGGTTGCCAATCTGGTGGTTGCGCAATTACTGTTCTTGAGCCATGAAGACCCTGATCGTGAAATCCAGATGTATATCAATTCACCTGGTGGGCAAATCTATTCTGGGCTGGCAATTTATGACACCATGAAAATGATCCCCAATAAGATCAGCACAGTTGCAGTTGGTATTACCGCTTCATTTGGTACTGTGATCCTGACTGCAGGGACAAAAGGTCAACGATATGCATTACCACATGCCACCATTCACATGCACCAACCTCTGGGTGGTGTAGAAGGGCAGGCATCCGATATCGAGATCAAGGCCAAGGAAATAATGCGATTGAAGAGCCGTTTAAACGAGATCATGTCATCCAGCACCGGTCAAACATTGGAAGTTATTGAACGTGACACTGAACGTGATTTCTACCTCAGCGCAAGTCAGGCAGTTGATTATGGTCTGGTGGATAAAGTACTCACTCCTGCAGAGAAGTAGCAGGAATTAAGAAAGATTGAAAAGCCGGATGGCAATTGCTATCCGGCTTATTTATAGGAAAAACATGAATCAATTATCTGATGTATCCATTCGTGGACTTGTGCTGGATATGGATGGCGTTATATGGAAAGATACAGAACCCATTGGAAATTTGCCAGAAATATTTGAGCACATCCGCAAGCAAAACATTAAATTTGTTTTTGCCACCAACAATGCAACCAAATCAGCCAATGATTATGTAATCAAGCTAAAAAATTTGGGAGTAGAAGTTGACATATCACAAATCATCAATTCTGCCATGGCTACGGGTTATCTTCTAAAAAAGTATTATCCACAAGGTGGTCCTTTGTATATCATTGGCGAAAGCGGTTTAAAAGGGACGCTCAAGAATGCCGGTTTTTATGAAGATGACAAGGACCCTTTGGCTGTCGTGGTGGGATTAGATAGAAGTATTACTTATGAGATGTTGTCAAAGGCATCATTATTAATAAGATCGGGAAAGAAATTCTTCGGTACCAATCCAGATAAGACCTATCCCATACCTGCAGGGTTGGTTCCCGGCGCTGGTGCGATCATCACCACCGTAGAAGTATCAACTGACACAAAACCCGAATATGCAGGAAAACCTGCACCAGCCATGTTCCAGATGGCGCTGGAAAGACTTGGAACAGCTCCCAACGAGACGCTTGCAGTAGGAGATCGTTTGGAAACTGATCTCGCAGGGGGGCAGATGATCGGAATGCATACCGCAGTCGTCTTATCCGGTGTGGCAACGGAAGAAAGTGTTGCAGCCTGGAAACCTTCACCAGATTTTGTGGCACAGGATTTAACAGCACTAATTAAAATGCTGGGGTAGCAATACAAATTAATGGGTAAGCAAAATATTTACGATCTGGATCTGGAAGAATGGCAGCAGTATTTCGTCACTGCCGGTGAACCTGCATATCGAGCAAATCAGGTCTGGGAAGGACTATACGTCCATTTAGCATCAGCTTCCGATCAATTCAGCACATTGTCAAAATCATTGCGAGAAAAAATTCAACAAGATTTTTCTTTTGAGAACCTGCGAACAGCCAGAAAGTTGGAATCGCGAGATTCCATGACACAAAAGTTTTCTTTTTTTCTTCAAGACAATAAAGTGATAGAAACTGTCCTCATGCGGTATGATAAGAGAAATACAATATGTGTTTCTTCACAATCTGGCTGTGCCATGGGGTGTGTATTTTGTGCAACCGGTCAGATGGGCTTTGGCAGAAACCTGACTGCAGGGGAAATCGTCGAGCAGGTGATATATTTTGCCAGACAATTGCGATCAGTTAATGAAAAAATAACCAATATTGTGCTGATGGGAATGGGTGAACCATTCCATAATTTTCTGAATGTGATCAAAGCGATTGATATCCTCAACCATCATCAGGGATATAACCTGGGCGAGCGAAGATTTACCATCTCAACGGTGGGCTTAACCCCCGGAATTCAGAAATTCACTTCTTTAAAAAGGCAGATAAATCTGGCTATCAGTTTACATGCTGCTAACGATGAGCTTCGTTCGACAATGCTGCCAGTGGCAAAAAAATATCCAATGACAGAATTGATGAATGCGTGCAGAGAATATATCGCCGAAACAGGCAGGAGAGTCACTTTCGAATATGCTCTGATAAATGAAATCAATGACACTGAACATCATGCCCATGAACTGGCTAACCTGCTAAAGGGAATGCTTTGTCATGTCAATGTTATCCCTTTGAATCCAACCAAAAAGTATGAAGGAAAAGCCACAACTCAAGCGCGTGCAAGATCATTCCAGGCGATTCTGCAGCAGGCTGGCATTCCATGTACGATCCGGTTACGCCGTGGAATTGAAATTCAGGCTGGCTGCGGTCAACTGGCATCCGAAACCACTGTGATATAATCTACCCGCCATGGCAGATATATTTACTCGCTGGAAAGAAAGTCTCGATCGCACAAGAAAAGCCACATTTGGTCGGCTGGCTTCTGTATTTGGTACCAACGAAATAACCAATGATACCTGGGATGAACTTGAAGAAACGCTGATCCAGGCGGATGTGGGAGTGGATACCACCTTATCAGTGACTGGAAAATTGCGTGATATGGTGAAAAAAGAAGGAATTGTTGCTTCTGCAGAGTTAATGGAAAAACTTCGAGCAGAGCTATTCGCCAGACTGGATAAAACTTCTGCAATGGATTTGGAGAAATTCAAACCTGCAGTCGTATTATTGGTAGGTGTAAATGGTTCAGGGAAAACGACCACCGCAGCAAAACTAGGCAAGCTTTGGCAAAATCAAGGGAAAAAAGTTTTGCTGGTGGCTGCAGATACATTTCGTGCGGCAGCAACTGATCAGCTACAGGTGTGGGGAGAAAGATTGAAAATCCCTGTCATTGCCAGCACTCCCGATGCAGACCCCGGTGCTGTTGCGTACGATGGTATTCAGGCAGCAATAGCAAGAGATATGGATATTGTTCTGATTGATACGGCTGGACGGTTGCATACGCGATATAACTTGATGGAAGAGATCAAGAAAGTGCATAGGGTTTCCGGTAAAGCATTACCTGGAGCTCCGCATGCTACTTTATTAGTATTGGATGCCACCACTGGTCAGAATGCATTACTGCAGGCGCGGGCATTTAAGGAAGCTTTCCCCATTGATGGGATCATCCTGGCAAAGCTGGATTCATCAGCCAGAGGGGGGATGGTATTTGCCATACAGCATGAATTAGGAATTCCTGTATATTATGCAGGATTGGGTGAAAAACCAGAAGATATCCAGGTTTTTGATCCAGAAGCGTTTGTTGAGGGTATTTTTACCCTTTCATCATAAGGAGATAGAATGCAAGATGTAATTGGTCGCTTGCAGGCATGCAGCCAGGCTCTCTCCGATATCCTGGAGCATCTTTGACCTGCCTGAAAAGGAAGCGGAATTTGCGAAGCTGAAAGCAGAATCGGAAAAAGAAGATTTATGGGCTGATCCAAAGAGTGCTCAGCGCTTAATGAAAAAATTATCAGTATTGCAAGATGAAGTTGAAGGGTGGAAAAAGCTTTCGAAACGAATTGCTGATACTCATGATCTCGCTGAAATGGGCGATGAATCCATGCAGCTTGAACTGGAGCAGGAAACCAGCACGATTGAAGAAGAATTAAAAAGGCTCGAGATGGAAGTCCTCCTTTCAGGGCCTTATGACAGAGGAAATGCCATGCTTGAAATAAACTCTGGAGCAGGTGGCACGGACTCTCAAGATTGGGC
>JBDKSY010000053.1:0-1821 GCA_039680395.1 Anaerolineaceae bacterium
GGTTCAAACCATTGATGAAACGCAAGATCACGACTTCCTGCTGATCGGTGGATAAAAACCGTATCGCCTGAGCAAGCATCGAATGATCGAATTTTCTTTCAGCATGGTCTTCAGGCAGTGGCAGAGGGTCGGTGTGATTTTCAGCCAGTTGAACCTCTGGGTGAAGCGAATTATTCCGGTACCAGTCGTACAATACCCGCCGCGCGATCTGATACAGCCACGCTTCGATGCTCCCCGCACCTGGTTGAAAACCAGATACTGACCTGACCATGCGCAGGAAAACTTCTGAAGTGAGGTCTTCTGCGGACGGAATGGACCCGGTGCGATAGTACAAAAAGCGGAAAATACCTTGATGGTAAAGTTCATACAGGCGCGCTACAGCATCCGGGTTGCCCCGGCTGGCTGCCTTGATGATGTCTTCCAATGATCTATCTGTCATGATGTGCTCTTGGCGCAGCTACTCAATATCTATTAACGCACAAACCGGTAAAAAGAGTCGCCACGCGCTCCTCTATTAGTATAAGAATAATTGTCTCAAATCTGTATGTTCAATCCCAGCTTACGATCTGCAGTTTGTTGGGGTGGGTTCCCTGCAAACCCAGAAAAAAAGTGCACTTCTGAATTTTCATGCCAACTTCGGCACTTTCTCTTAACAGAATTGCAAGGACTCCCCTTTTACCCCCTTACATTCTTGACAACCTTACCTCCCCTCCCGTATAAGTAGAATAACCGGTCAATTTCAGACACCTCCAGGTGTCATCCCCCTGTGCACAGGAAGACGAAAGGAGTATGAGATGAACCGCAAGTTGTTGATCGCCATATTGGCAATTCTGGCTTTGAGTTCGGCATGCAACCTGAACAACCCATTCAAATCAGAAATGGTTACCCCAACGGCAGCACCTACCCAAACCCCCGTCCCTGAGGAAAAATCCGTCAAATCTTTGTATGACGATTTTCTGACCGCTGATGAAGGTTGGTTGGATGCCTTCGCCGTTACCACTGCTGCCTTACCAGGCGCGATGCTTTCGAGCATCAAAACCCAGGGAGGTGAGCTGTCTATTGATCTGCAGGATAAAGAAACCTACCTTTACACATTCTACAAGAACCCTTCCACTGCAGATGTTGTCATTGAAGCAAAAATGAGAGGTGCTGGCAATCAAGAAAACGCCATGGCTCTGGTCTGCCGGGCAAAAAGTGATTATTCTGCCTGGTATGAATTTCGAGTAGATAGTCAAAATGTATATTACATCTATCGTTTTGATAAAAGCTTGAAAGAGGCGGGAGACAATCCATATGTTCTGCTGGAGAGAGGTGGCATCCGAAAGGATATTTATAAGCCAACCGATTACAATACCCTGAAGGTTACCTGTAAAGGCAACCAGCTCACCCTGGAAGTGAATGGTAATTCTGTCACCGCTGTAACGGATGGAACTCTCACCGAAGCGGGGTTGGTGGGCATCGGTGCAATGTCATTCAACATCCTTCCATCGGATATAAAGGTTGATTATTTTTCCTACGGCGAGCCATAATCGTCTGCAATAACATGGCAACAAATCCCCGTGAAAACGGGGATTTGTTACTGGATAACAAGAATAATTATGCGATGCTTGCTTCGGTTTCAACCTGGGCAGGTTCGGTCTGAACATGATCGGGCATAATGGATTCAACATTCCTGATGGCAGGGATAAGATAACCAGAGATACCCACCAGAGCTGTCATGATCCCGCAGAGGATCATCAACAATCCCATGCCTGTACCAGGACCAGTGCCCACCAGCCAGCCAAAGGTATTCGACAGGTTGCTGCTGGTTCTCATGGCAGG
>JBDKSY010000054.1:0-2193 GCA_039680395.1 Anaerolineaceae bacterium
GTTTAATGGTCGACCACTTATTATGACCAGACATATTCTTTCTCCATCATTTATAGAATAGGCCAATTTTTCAAAATTATACCATATAGCACTGCCTTAACAATTCTGCAAGGCGGTGCTTTTTCCCGTTGATAAGTATTGAATCTAGCCACCAAATATACTAAAATTCCATTATATTATTACCGTTTTATTACCAATATACTATTTCTATCGCACCTTCGTCATAACAAAGACTGTATATGAAAATTACTAGATCAACTTTTCGCTTTTTCTTGGTTCTGACATCACTCTTTTGTCTACTTCTGACATCAGGGTTTTCTTCTTTTATTCCCGCAACTTCTGGTAAAGCAGATCAAACTGCCGAAACAACCGTTACCTCATCTCTTCCCACCATTTCACATTTTGTCCAATCTTTACAATTGGATTCTTCCGAAACAGTAACCGGTGTCTATATTCCGAATACTTTTGCATTCAATGTGGTGCAGCAGCCATCGAGTAATCCAGCATATGTTTCAAACGCAGAAGATGTGATCACTCAATTCTCTATGGCTAGTAATTATGGCTCGATTGGTTTGATGGCACATAATCACCTGGCAGGGTCTACCTTTGAAAATATTATCCCTGGCCAAACGATCGTAGTTATTTATGGGGATGGCTCACTGGATTATTACCACATTACGGCAGTTGAAAAATATCAGGCACTCAACCCAACCAGTCCTTATTCGCAATTCTTAAAACTCGATACTGACGAACCATTAATGAGTGCTGAAGACTTATTCATGCACGTTTATGCGAATCCAGGAACATTGGTATTACAGACCTGCATTGCGAATGGCAACCAGACTTCCTGGGGCAGGATGTTTATTCTCGCTGAACGGATCGAACAGTTCCAACCGTAATCTTATTCAGTGACAACTGGATTGGACAGCACTCCAATCCCTTCGATTTCTACTTCAACCAAATCGCCGGCATGGAGAGGACCCACTCCCGCCGGTGTTCCGGTTAAAATGACATCTCCAGGTTCCAAAGTCATGATGGATGATATAAATGCGACCAGTTGACCGATGCTAAAGATCATTTCACGCGTTGAAACCATCTGACGGATCTCGTTATTAACCCGGCATGTCAGCATTGCATCAGCCGGGTCGAATTGAGTTTCTATCCACGGGCCAATTGGGCAAAAGGTATCAAACCCTTTACCGCGAGTCCATTGCCCATCCAATCGTTGCAGATCACGTGCAGTAACATCATTTGCGATGGAATATCCAAGGATGTACTCTGCTGCCTTTTCAGTCGTGATACCATGCCCTCGCTTTCCTATCACAACCACCAGTTCGCCTTCATGTTCAACCTGGCTGGATTGTTGAGGTAAGCGAATCTCATCTTGATACCCTATCAACGAACTGAATGGTTTAAGAAAGAGGATCGGAATTTCAGGAATTTCAGCTCCATGTTCCAATGCATGGGCAACGTAATTCCTACCCACGCAAATGATTTTTGATGGCAATACCGGGGGTAATAACTTCACCTGACTTAATGGGATATGGGCTTCATGCCGGCGGAATTCATTGAAAATATCCCCTTCTACTTCCCCCACCATATCGTTGTGTACCCAACCATAAGAAACTGCCTGATCTTTCCATTGATATCGTATTAATTTCATAGTATTTTTCCCAGATTAAGGTATAATATTTGCCTGCGGGCGGGTATCTCAGTTGGTTAGAGAGCTTCTCTTACACAGAAGATGTCGCAGGTTCGAGTCCTGTTCCGCCCATTCTTTCATGTGATAACTATCATTTTCGGTAGTTATCACAGTTGTTTTAATCGCAAAATGACACCATAATAAAAATACCTGCGTCTTTTTAAAATAGATTTAAAAAGACGCAGTTCTGCTTAAAACCAATCGCGTTTTATAAAAACGCCAACTACCAACCCTGCCAATCCGGTAAATATTGCAATGATGATGAGATAAGCCCAGGGTAACTGAGCAAATGGAAGGGTAACATTCATCCCAAAGAAGCTGGTCACGATCGTAGGGATGCTCAAAACAATCGTAATCGAAGCCAAAAATTTCATGACCACATTCAGATTATTCGAAATGATCGAAGCAAAGGCATCCATCATGGAACTAAGAATGTTATTCGAAATGTTGATCATTTCGATCGCCTGCTGGTTCTCTGTGATGACATCCTC
>JBDKSY010000055.1:0-1755 GCA_039680395.1 Anaerolineaceae bacterium
GCGAACCGGCTGGCCACAGAAAATGGGATCGTACTTCTTCACCCGGCTTACAAAAAATATTACCTGAACCTGGGAGAAATTTCCTCCTACCCTCCTGGATACAAAGAAAATGGCAGCGTTTTCTGTCATACCAATCCCTGGATCATGATCGCAGAAACCATGCTGGGAAGAGGAAACAAAGCCTTCGATTATTATCTTCGCATCAATCCATCCTTCCGCGAAGAGATCAGCGATCTGCACCGCTGTGAACCGTATGGTTATGCGCAAATGATCGCCGGAACGGAAGCTCGTAGACCTGGTGAAGCGAAAAATTCGTGGTTGACTGGTGCTGCAGCCTGGAATTATGTGGCGATCACACAATGGGTGCTGGGTATCAGGCCAGACTATGATGGATTGCTGATCGCACCAGTAATTCCACAGGATTGGAAAGGTTTTTCCGTAAAAAGGATTTTCCGCGGGGTGTTGTACCAGATACAGGTAATACGAGAAGGGAACGGAAATGATCTCAAGATCGAAGTTGATCATCATCCAATAGCCGGGAATCTCATTCCTGCACCTGGTACTGGTATTAAAGAAGTAGATGTTCAGGTCACTGTGAGCTAGATCCTCATTTTCAATATGGGAGAGAATTGTGTTAAAGAGAAAGTTTTTCATTTTGCTGATTTGCTTCATGATCTCTTCTTGTTCTTTTAATGGCAAGCCTGTAAAGGAGATTCAAAGCAGCACTCCCACTCCGGAAAATGCAGCTACATTTATCGAGGATCTTCTCTCCCGGATGACATTGGAAGAAAAAATTGGTCAAATGACCCAGGTTGAACGGGGAAGCATCAAACCTGGTGATATTAAGAAGTATTTCATTGGCTCCATTTTGAGTGGTGGAGGAAGTTATCCAACCCCTAACAACATCAACAGTTGGGTTGAAATGATCACTCAATTTCAAGATGAAGCGTTAAGCACACGTCTGCAAATACCGATCATTTATGGCATTGATGCAGTTCATGGAATGGCCAGTTTATATGGCGCCACTGTCTTTCCACACCAGGTTGGTCTTGGCGCTACGCGAGATATTGATCTGGTACGCCAGATCGGGCAGGCTACTGCTGAAGAGATGGTTGCAGCTGGCATCACATGGAATTTCGCTCCCGTAGTGGCTGTTGCCCAGGATATCCGTTGGGGAAGGACTTACGAATCTTATGGTGAAGATACTGACCTGGTAACAGAAATGTCAGGCGCATTCATCTCTGGCCTGCAATCCATACCAGAAACATACACTTCAGCCAGTGGACAAACCCTTTTTGTTTTAGCTACACCCAAGCATTACCTGGGAGATGGCGGCACAATTTACGGAACATCTACACAATTGTTCAACGAGCAACCCTATTTGCTTGATCAGGGGGATATGCAATACGATGAAACCGCTGTTCGAGATTTATTCCTTCCCCCATATCAGGCTGCCATCAAGAATGGTGCAATGAGCATCATGATATCCTTCAGCAGTTGGAATGGTACCAGGATGCATGCTTCGAAGTACTGGATAACGGATGTACTTAAGGGTGAGCTAGGTTTTCAAGGGCTTGTGGTTTCTGATTGGGCTGGCATTGATCAGATCAATGGTGATTACTATTCTGCTGTGGTTACCGCGATCAATGCTGGCATTGATATGAATATGGTTCCCATTGATTACATCAGGTTCATTAAAACAATGAAACAGGCTGTAAAAAAGGGAGATATTTCGGAAGAGCGGATCAATGATGC
>JBDKSY010000056.1:0-2596 GCA_039680395.1 Anaerolineaceae bacterium
GACTCTTGATAGGGGACTTTAGTATAAGGGCAGTAAGGGCAGAGATGCCGGCAGAAGGGTACATGCAGATACAACGAAGTATTTTCAACCGGCTGCGGAAACCACCCGACTGGTGGTTGTTCAAAGATCCATTTCTGGTTACGCCCCACCAGGTAGCGACGAACTGCACGTGTGATGCAACGGATCAGCCATTGCCCTGGGCTTGTCATAGGTACCTCAGCATGCCAAGAATTGTGCTTGGGCGTAACCGCAGTATTTCGGTGAGCTCGGTACAGGCACCATACCCGCAATCGGGGCATACTTCATCTGCGGCACGGCAGCATACAGATTCGCCATCCACATCAACCACCGCTGCAATGGGGCTGCGCCGCTGCCAGTTCCCTGATCGCAAAGCCAATAACCCGGCTCTCGAATTAATGACGGGTAACCCATCTTGAATGAATTTCAGCAAATGGTCAATGATCGGTGCGCGTTCCTCTGTGGTTAAAAATAGGTCATCCCGCCCGTAATAGGGGGTGTGAAAGTAGAACATCACGCCAAGCACCGGAAGATGCGTGTCGCGCACCCATCGCAAGAAAGGTTCAATGCCTTTGGCGGTGTTGCGATCAATCACATAATTCACCGCAATTTTTGGGTGTTGGGCTGACCGGACGATGGCTTCCACTTCATGAAAATGATCCCCGCGCCGCTGCTCAAAAACACCTGGCAGCCCATCCATGCTGACCCACATGAGATCAGCCGGGGAATCCAGCCCCAGCAACCCATTGGTGTACACATGCACATGAAAAAAGCCGATTCGTTTTGCTGCTGCGATCACGTTAGAAAGCGTGTGAGATGCATCATGCCAGAGCATGGGTTCGCCGCCGGTGAAATACAGCTCACGGAACCCCCTCTCCCATGCGTTCTGCATGGCTGCGAGGAGTTCCTCCCAGACCATGTCCCGCCGCCCCGTGTTCGAAACATGGCAGCCCTTGCAGGCAAGGTTGCAGCGATCAGTCAATGCAATCCCGTAGATGAGCGGATCTGGTTGCTTTCGCAGCATAGAGCGCAGCATGTACCTGGCATAGAAAAAGAACTGTTTCCATGAAGAAGAGTGAAACAGATTTATCGTTCCGGTCCGCTTTTTCTTTGGTTGATCTATCATCTGACACACTCGTACACCATAGACAACAATCCGCCGTATACTATTTATAGTATACGGCGCAGATATTTTCGTGATGAATACGATCCTCAATTATTTATGATCTGAGAAGTAATTTTCTTAAGTTTGCCCTTCCAGGCTCTATAACTTTGGAACTGGAATTGGTGTGATCAATTGTTTTATTGACCAATAATAATAGAATGAAATTTCATCGTTTGAATCATCCAAATAAAAAATCCGCAGCATCTGGTCATTATTCCATGCTTCTATATGAAAAGCATAATCTTCCATTTCAATAATTTGTTCTGATGTCTGTGATTCGAGCGAGAATACTTCAACCGTTGACCGCTCAACTGAATAGTCAACCATATCTGGATTGCATGTCACGTATGCCAATTCTTTACCATCTGGCGACCAGGTAAGATTGGCATACATCACATTATTACCCGGTAAGGTGATCTCTTTACCCGTTTGAAGGTCAAGCAAATTGGGGGAATCTAAATAGTATGCAAGCCATCTTCCATTGGGAGAAAAAGTAAATTCATAGCCTTGAAAATCCGCTGTTTTTGGCAATACGGTTGAGATAAAACCTGTTTGAACTTCAATTCGAAATAATCCACTTACTCCAATCCCATAGAAACACATACCCCCACCGTCAGCAGATATATAGGAGACGAAATATAAATACCCCCCGTCGCTTGACCAATGTACAGGGTATAAACTACCCATTGGTATTCCATCCTGGACAGATTTCTCTGGAAGAAAATCCATAAAATCTAATTTCCAATGATCTCCATTTTTGCTTGCTATTTCTAAAAATTTGTTTTCATCATAACTATAGCCACAATGGATCGCTACCCAACTTCCATCAGGTGCCATTGAAATGTCTCTCTCAGAAAAATCATCGCATTCAATAGAAAAATCTGCCAACTTTTTAAATAAAATATTCGCTTGTTCAGTTATGGTAGCTTCAAAATCTGGCGTGGCAGGCATGGCAGTGGGAGTATATGTTGGTTGTAAGGAGGGGGTTATTGTACTGCCAGGTGTTTGGGTTTCCAAAGAGATGGTTTTTGTCAGCTCAACAGTATTCTTAGGGTTTTGGTTTGGCAGTGTAGGTGATATTTCTCCTGTATTACCAGAACATGCAAATAAATAACTGCATGTCAAAAGCACAATGATCGGACGGAAAACCTTTTTGTTGATCTTCATGTTCGGGCCACCTGTTACCTTTCCCCCTTGCCAGCGGTTATATGAAATCGTTCTAATTTCCTAAAGTAAATATCTATGGTTATTGTATTACAGTACACTGGTAGCGCAACGAAAAACCTGCGACATAATATGCCTGCCTTTGCTTCACTACTTCTACTTCTATTCTATGCATGATTCAGACATGATCACGCAGTTCCGGCCATCAGCTTTTGCCTGGTAAAGAGCATCATCTGCATTAATCAGCAC
>JBDKSY010000057.1:0-1532 GCA_039680395.1 Anaerolineaceae bacterium
AGCACACCATCGGAATCAACAAGATCACCCATAAATTTTGCAGATAACTTTCTCATCTATACCTCCCACCACTCGCCATCATTATGCACTTCCACATTTTGGAATAACTCACTATATCGTTCAGGGAAAAAGGTGTGGATTGGAACCACCTTGCGCGGATTGATTGCTGTCACGATTTTCTTTAAATCTCCGGGACTGGCATGCCCTGATGTATGGATACTAATTTTAGGGATAGCATTCCGCTCCAACCATTCCTTCAACCTATTGTAAGAGTCTTTTTCCCAATATCCCTCCCATTGAGAATAAATATAAGTGGCTCCTTTCAAACAATTTCCCCGCTCGAGGTCAGGACAATGCAGCGGGCGAAAAAGCAATGTGGATTTGCTCTGTGCCTCATGCAAATTCTCTATGAAAATACGATTTGCCGCATGGTGTTTGAGAAGATCAAACCAGGCATTATTTTTGATCTGGATGCGTTGAGCTTGGGGGATGAACAACGCGACCTCTCGCCAGTTGGATTGGGGGATATGATGATTACCGGTTGCTTCTAGAATAGCAGCCGTGTACAGATCGATAATTAGTTTTCTACCCGTCCGTTTGCAAGCACGCAAGATGGAAACAACTCGATCAATATTTTGGGCTGAAGTATGAACTAGCGCCAAACCTTCGGTAGCGGAAAAAGCCTGCACAAGTTGTGTCTCAATATCAGCTTCTGTGGGAAAATGTTGGTCGTCATTAAGCCTTCCTAGTGAAGATCCTTCCAAAAGTAGAGTATCGATGTTCGTAGGAGGATATACAACCAGGTGCTCGAACAGGGCTGCCTTACGTCCATGAGCACGAAGATCGCCGCTATAGAAGAGGTGTTTTCCATCACTTTCAACTAAGAGTGCATAGGCATCATATGCCGAGTGATCGACAAGAAAGGGGGTGATTTGAAAAGGACTCACTTCAAAATATTGCCCGGATTGGTAATCCCATCCCTGTGAGGGAACAGGCCAGTTGCCAGGTAAGAAAGGCGCGGCAGCAGCCAGGATGCGGCGAGCAGCAGGCCCCATGCCAACAGGAATCATCGGTGAGATATGAGTGAGCAAGCCGAAATGGTCGAGGTGCGGGTGGGAAATAAGGATACCAAGTAGAGATGCATCATTGCCGTCTAATCCGGATATCTCAGGCAAGTATTGACTACTATTATTTTCTGCATCCAATGGTAAGCCCAAATCAATAAGCAGCCGTTGACCTTGGCTTTCAACTTCAACACAGCTTCCGCCTATTTGTTTGCTTCCACGATGAATGCAGACTCGCAAGTGGTTTTTCCCATCTAAACTAGTAGATATAAATTGGATGCATCATGTTTTTGGATAACTTTAACTCTTATCCAAAATCACATGAGCTGTTCTAATTCCATGATAATTTTTTTAACCGTTTCGGCAAATTCGGATATTTCTTCAGCGAGAATCTCAACCGTGGTACCAGGTTTCTCGCGACTCATTGTATCCGCATACGCTTCGTCGGCTAACGACAGGTTGTGCCCA
>JBDKSY010000058.1:0-3265 GCA_039680395.1 Anaerolineaceae bacterium
CGCCCCACAACATCCCGCACCGTACCAATTTCCTGTGCGATTTCATCCTGTGTATATTTTGGTGCACTGGAACCTTTATCTGCCTGCGAGATCAAAAACTGTGCCAATCTTCCCCGTACTGAATGCAATGAAAGGTACTCCACCATGGCAGTCAATTTTTGCAGGCGATTGGCAAAAATCTTTACTATCGCATTGGAAAACTCAGGGCATGTATTCATCAGGTTATGGAAACCTTCCTTAGGAAGGCAAAGCAATCTGGTATTTCCCACCGCTTCTGCACTGGATTGATTTCTTGATTGATCCTGAACCAATGGAACGATATTGAACACTTCTCCAGGAAATAAACGCGTCAAAACCTGCTGCCGTCCGTCAGGGGCAACACGGAAAATCTTCACTTCACCTTCCAGAACAATATAAGCTGCGGTTGCTTCTTCTGACTCAAGAAGAATACCTTTCCCAGGAGGAAATGTCCATTCATACGATACTTTTTGAATGCAATCCAAAGTTGCATTGGTGAAAGAAGAAAAGAAAGGAATTTTCTGATAAATTAGATTGGTTTTCATATTCGCCAATCGTTGTATAATTCACACTGATTTATTACCAATTACATACCACTATATGACCAATTTTTTCATATGGTTTTTATGTTTTTGTAGTTTAAAACATTATATAATATTTATCTCAACCAAAACGTTTTGGAGATCATTCATCAATATGAAACCTGTTTCAATTCGTGATATCGCCCGACAGCTTAACCTTTCCATTACCACTGTTTCTCGAGCCCTGGATGGATACCCGGATGTGTCCAATCGAACCAGGCTGCGCATTTTAGAAACCGCCTCAGAATTAGGGTATGTCCCCAATCAGGCTGCCCGGCAACTTCGTCGCCATAAAACAGATGTACTTGGTTTCGTTTTAGCCAGTGCCCAACCAAAATTTGCTGATCCCTTCTATACAGAATTCCTTTCAGGGTTGACAGATGAAGCGACCGCATATGGCATGGATCTACGCATTTCCATCGCTTCACCAGATACCGATGCTGAAAAAAATATCTATAAACGTTGGTCGCGTTCCCATGAGGTTGATGGCATTGTTCTCAGCCATATTCGGGTTCATGATTGGCGTGTTCGTTTCTTACAGGATGAAGCATTACCCTTTGTTGGATTTGATAAAAGTGAAGATGGCATTGATTATCCTCGCTGCGAGTCAAATACTCATGCATCCATGCTGCAAATTGTGTCACATCTTGCTCAAAACGGGTACAGGCGAATCTCCTTTATTGGAGGTCCTGAGAATTACGTTTCTCATCAAACCAACCTGGAAGGTTTTATCCATGGATTGGAACAAATTAATTTTCCGTTGGATCCCGCTTACCTGGTGAATGGTGACTTTTCATCCAGTTCGGGATATGCGCTAACAAATAAACTCCTTGAGCTTGACCCCGCACCGGATGCAATTGTCTGTATCAGCGATGAAACTGCTTTTGGGGCTTTGCATGCTCTTCATGAAAAGAAA
This sequence comes from Anaerolineaceae bacterium, assembly GCA_039680395.1. Classification (GTDB taxonomy): domain Bacteria; phylum Chloroflexota; class Anaerolineae; order Anaerolineales; family Anaerolineaceae; genus UBA4782. The sequence continues at coordinate 1,516 of JBDKSY010000058.1, forward strand.
ATAATTCCAGGAAAGGATATTGCGGTTACCGGTTTTGGTGGTGCACAGGAATCGAAGCACAGCATCCCTCCTCTCACAACGATGGATGTACCAATTTATGACATCACCCGTCAGATAGTTCGAATACTAATGAGCGTTATTCAAAAAGAAGAAAATATCGAACATTGCATTCAGGTGAACCCACAACTTATAATAAGAGAAACCACTATGAAAGAGATTTCTCCATGAAAACAGTAATAGCAGCAGCTCTGGGTGAATGCGTCCATGTTGCTGGCATCACCCACTTCCTTCGCCTGGCGGAACAGGCTGGCTGGCGTACCGTATTCCTCGGCCCGGCAGTTCCCATTAGCGAAGTGCTGAACGCTGCTATTCGAGAAAAAGCTGAATTAGTTGGCGTTTCTTACCGCTTGACCCCTGAAACTGGTGAACGTCTATTGGGTGAGCTGGCAGAAGCTGCCGACGAACTTCGAGAAAATGGGGTGCGATTTGTTTTTGGTGGTACCCCACCTGTGGCTGAAAAGGCTGCCAAACTGGGCTTTTTTGATGGGGTTTATGATGGCAACCAACCTGCAGAAGAATTACTGGCATATTTAAAAGGGGAACATTATCAGGCTGATCAATCTTCCGCATTCCCAACTTCGACCATTGAACGAATAAATTGGAAATCACCATATCCCATCCTGCGACATCACTTTGGTCTCCCAGATTTTGATGCAACCCGGGCTGGGATCGAAGCGATCGCTGAATCTCAGGTACTGGATGTCATTTCTCTTGGAGTAGACCAGGATTCACAGGAGAATTTCTTCCATCCTGAAAGGCAGGATCCTCGTAGAAGAGGTGCGGGTGGAGTCCCTGTTCGCACACTTCAAGATTTTCGTGAACTTTTTGCTGCCAGTCAACGTGGAAATCATCCTTTGTTAAGAACCTATTCTGGCACGGACGATTTTATTCGTATGGCTGAAGTATTTACCGAAACTATCCATAATGCCTGGTGTGCAATCCCTCTCTTCTGGTTCAACCGCATGGATGGGCGAGGCCCCTGGGATTTGCAGGGATCCATCCAGCAGCATCAAGAAGTCATGGCATGGTATGGTGAAAGGAACATCCCGGTAGAATTGAATGAACCGCATCACTGGGGAATGCGAGATTCATCGGATGTTGTCTTTCTCGTTTCAGCCTATCTTTCTGCTTATAATGCTCGCGCTTTTGGTGTCAAAGATTACATTGCTCAAATGATGTTCAACAGTCCTCCAGGGTTGTCAGATCAGATGGATCTGGCAAAAATGCTCGCCATTGTGGAGATGATCTCTACCCTTCAAACTGCTGATTTTCACATCTGGAAACAAACCCGAACAGGCCTGTTAAGCTACCCTCTTAACCTGGCGGAAGCCAGAGCACACCTGGCTACCAGCATCTATTTACAGATGAGCATGCGCCCGCATATCATCCACATCGTAGGGTTTACCGAGGCCGACCATGCAGCCACTGCCGAAGAGGTCATTGAAGCAGGTCACATGGCGCGCCGGGCCATTGAAAATGCGCTCTCTACACAACCGGATATGCTACAAGACCCAGTCATCCAGAAACGGAAAGCACATTTGCTGAAAGAAGCTGAAGTCACATTAAGTGCCATCCGGGCCCTTTCTGGAACCCCCAATGTTGATCCATTGACAGACCCCAGGGTATTAACAAAAGCAGTCACAACGGGTATTATGGATGCACCACAATTGAAAAATAATCCGTACGGGCG
>JBDKSY010000059.1:0-4462 GCA_039680395.1 Anaerolineaceae bacterium
AAAGAACCGTTCACCCGCTTTGTTATATATTCCGGGATGCTGCTGGCTGTATATCGCATTGCCCGTGCTGAAGGAATGGCCGTCGAAGATATTGGCATCATGGCATACGAAATTGGGAAATCCTATCTCAAGGCATATCCGGCTTTCCTGCGTCGTTTTATGGCGCAGGTGAATTTCAAACCATCTTATCTGAAACGCCTGAAAGAAAGAGCTGAAGAAAGCCATCTCCGGTTGTATCCTGATGATTTCGTCTTTGATTTTATCGAGGGAGATAGGATTAATTTTGATTACGGTGTAGATTATCATGAATGTGCCATTTGCAAATTCTTTATCCAGCAGAATGCGTCAGAGTTTACACCATACCTGTGCCCAATGGATATTCTATACAGCCAATCACTGGAATGGGGCCTGGTTCGCACTACAACACTTGCAGAAGGTGCTGACAGGTGTGATTTTCGGTTCAAAAAAGGTGGGCAAACGAGGGTAAATGTACCTGCAGCGTTGAAAAAAGTGATCGCTGATCCTATATGATCTGGAACGGTTCACCAGCAGCGTATGGAAATGATATACTTACTCCATCCCATTCATGGAGTGAAGAAATGAAACTGCTCATAGCAACAGATATGGAAGGTATCACCGGTGTTATGCATTGGGATCAGGTGACCCCTGGGCATGACGAATATCCACGTTTTCGAAAATTAATGACCCATGATGTCAATGCTGCGATCCGCGGTGCGGCTGACGCGGGTGTAGAAGAGATCATCGTCACCGATGGTCATTGGTTTGGATACAACATCATCATCGAAGAATTAGACCCACGCGCTCATCTGGTAAGCGGCACTGGTGGACCCCTGGCTATGGTGGAAGGTGTTGCCAGTGGTGTAGACTGTGCTTTCTTTATTGGTTATCACGCCCGGGCAGGCTCACAAAATGCCATATTAGACCATACATGGTCATCCAGCCGGGTGCATAACGTCTGGTTGAATGATATTCTTGTAGGAGAAACTGGTGTAAATGCAGCAGTCTGCGGTCAATTTGGAGTTCCAGTCATTATGATCAGCGGAGATCAGACCGTAGCTGCCGAAGCTTCTGCCTTGCTTCCAGGAATTGAAACAGCAGTGGTCAAGACCGCTTCTGCTCGTATGTCTGCAGAATGTATGCCACCCGAAGATTCTGAACAGGTCATTTACAGCACAGCATATAAAGCAATTCAAAAGTATCATGCCGGAAAGAGCGCCAGCCCATTTGTACTCGATCCACCTCTTACCATGAAGGTAGAACTGGCAAATACAGAACTGGCTGATCGCGCAGCACTTCTTCCAGGAGCAGTTCGCCTGGATGGCCGAACATTCGGATTAAAAACAGACACCATCGTAAACCTTTATCACAGCTTCCAGGGTCTGGTTCAATTAACCCGATAACCAAACCTGTCTCAATGATGCAATGGAAGCGCAATATGATGTGATCATTGCGGGTGGCGGACCAGCAGGGGCAAGTTCTGCTTACTTTCTCACAAAAGCTGGCAAGAAAGTATTACTTCTGGAAAAAGAGATCCCCCCACGGTATAAAGCCTGTGGGGGTGGGTTATCTGTTGAGTTCCTTCAAACACAATTTCCGTTTGACTTTTCTCCAGTCATAGATGGGTATGCCAAACAAATTGAATATCATTTCAATGGATTAGAAGTGCCAGTACGCTGCCGGCCGGATGTATTCGCCTTTGTTCAACGCGACCGGTTTGACCAGTTCATGCAACAGCATTGTGGCGCTGAAGTAATGGCAGGAGAGGCTATACAAGATGTACAACAGACGCAAAATTATGTGAAGGTCGAAACAGTCGGGGGAAAGAAATTCCTTGCCAGTTGGCTGGTAGGAGCAGATGGCGCAAATTCGATCGCGAGAAAAAAGGCTGGCTTCAATGCGCATCATAAGATCATAATCGCACTTGAAGCAGAAGTTACTCCCACGGTCGAGGCGTTACAACAATTTTTTGCAGGACCAGTTATTATTTTCGACAAAATTAAATTTGGGTATGCATGGATATTTCCCAAGGCAGATCATCTTTCTGTGGGGATTGCCTGCTTTCACCCCAAACCTGGATATTTACAGAAATTGCTTTCCAAAGTCATGCTCCATTATGGCATTCATCTCGAAGGGGTGAAGTTGCACGAACATCCTTTACCTGTCTACACCCGACATGACCCTGTAATTTCTGGCAGGATGTTGCTGGTGGGTGATGCAGCTGGCCTGGCAGATCCATTTTCCGGTGAAGGTATCCGCATTGCAATAAAAAGTGGCAGGATTGCAGCAGAGGCCATTTTACAAGAGAATGCCAGTCTTTATCAGAGGCGCATCCGAAAGGAAATTGGTAGAAACGGATTGTTTAGTTTTTGGGTGTCTCAATTCTTCTACCGATTACGGTTCTTGTGTCTTCTGTTTGGAACACCAAATCCATTTAACACTGACCAGATACTGGACCTGATTTCTGATAGGACCAATACCGCTACATTGTTGATCATTGCAATTGCCTCTTTACCAGCCTTTTTTATCATTGAAATTGTTGGTCTACTGATACGGCTTATTGCCGGGGAAGAAAAAAGTGTTCCTTTTCTTGACAATTTGTATCCTTACAAAGGATTTACAAAGACTCCCAAAATAGGATAATTCCTGTAATATATATTCATGAAATAATATTTTCTTGATTGCTATTTTCGCTTTATTATTTATTTGCATTCACACAAGTCGTACAAAAGAATATCTGAAACCACCCTGATGGCACCCATCTGGGTATGATAGTTGCACCTTAACACTGACGCAAGACTGTTCTAATATTCCCGGTAACACTTCACTAAATCATCATAATTTCCGGAGCCAAATTACTATGAGGAGGAAGATACTCAACAGGCAAATCGGCAATCATTTAATAAACTCAAAAATGTAGTTTTCATTTCGTTTAAATTTTTTCTGCGGAAAGGAAAAATGTGATGTTCAAAAAATCAGTTCGTGTTCTGTTTGTTGTTGCACTTATGTTTGTTCTTGCAGGAGCAACCTATGCCTTCGCTGCAGCGAACACTGTTCCCGATTCATTCGCCGGAGATGGTTCTGGCACAGTGAGCGGGTACGCTGTTTCCAATATTCATTATGTTCTGGCAGCCAATCCTGTCAACATTGCCAGTGTCACCTTCACCCTTGACTCTGCCGCAACGGATGTTCGCATCTCATTCGATGGCACCACGTTTCATTCCTGCACAGTCACAGGTGGCACTTCCTGCTCATGTACCGTGACAGGTACAGTATCCGTTCTATCGGCAACGAGCCTGCGGGTCATCGCAGTGCAATAGTTATTAGCAACTCCTGATGAAATTCCAATATTGCATCTTCAGCAAATGAATCAGGAAAGGCGGATTTCGGGGGACATCCCCCGAAATCCGCCGGGCGCTTGTTATTAAGGGAAAACCATGACGAACAAAAAGCAATGGACAATGGCTCTTCTGGCTGGACTTGTCATCGTTCTGACAATTGCCAGTTGGGCTCTTTTTGCTCCACCTCAAATGGGTGGGCTTTCCACGCTGGTGATCGTCAATGGCAATAGCATGGAACCCCTCTTTCATTCGGGGGATCTAGTAATTGTCCGTAATGCTGATTACTATCAGGTGGGCGACGTAGTTGCATACAAAAATATGCAAATGGGAAAATATGTAATTCACCGTATCATTGCAGAAGAATTTGGTCATTTTGTTCTACAAGGCGATAATAATACGTGGACAGATGGATATGAACCCGCCTCAGACGAAATCATTGGGAAACAATGGCTCCATATCCCGTTCATTGGAAAAGCAATGAGCTGGTTCCGAAAACCAGTCTATTTTTCTTTATCTGTATGCTTGATGGGAGGATTGCTTATGATTAGCCGATTGAAAGAACGATCGCAACAATTGCGCCGAAAAATGAAACTAACCCCATCCAGACAAAGATGGCTAACACCTCAAAGAATTGGTCAATCGGGTGAGATCATTTTCCTCATTTTTAGCATTGTTTTGCTTTCTTCCTTGATTTTTGGATTGATCGCTTTTATGCGACCCGTCACAAAAACCATTCCAGAGGATATCTCCTATAAACACACGGGCAAGTTTGACTACTCGGCACCTGCGCCATCTGGTGTTTATGATAGCAACACAATTCAATCAGGGCAGCCGATATTTCTAAAGCTCAACTGTGATGTCCGAATAGATTATGGTTATGCATTTTCAGCCGAGTCTTTCCAAAATATTCATGGCACTCAGGCGATCAATGCCGTTATTAGCGATTCAAATGGATGGAAACGTACTTTAACTCTTCAACCTGAAACTGGCTTTACTGGTAGTGAATACTCTACTTCTTCTAAACTCGATCTCTGTGAGGTAAATTCTCTTGTCAAGACCATGCAGGAGAAAACAGGACTCCAACATTCTGAATACACCCTCTC
>JBDKSY010000060.1:0-4889 GCA_039680395.1 Anaerolineaceae bacterium
GACGAACCGCCAGGGCAGAAGCAAAATGCTCCTGTTGAACAGAAGCTTTCCCCGAATACCATAAATCTCCGACGGTTTTTAATCCTTGCTGAAGAACCTCTGTGCAGACCACCTCCACCGGGTACAATGCGAAAGACTGATTAAGAATATCTTCTGCTTTCTCATTATCAAAATTCATACAGGCGTCAAGCCATTGGCTCCGGATGATATCAATTCGGGTATCTGCAGCGGGGAGGGGGGTGTTTGCTGGTGTGATAACTGATGAATAATCGGCAAAGGGATTCCGGCCAGCTTCAATGATTTCCATCCATAATTCCACTGCCCGGCTGATGCTTAATCCTTCTCCCTGCCTTGCTTGAAGCCATTTGATGATCTCGATATCATATTGCGAATAAAGCCGGTGCCCTCCGGTAGAGCGCTGGGGCATAGGCAGCTTGTAGCGTCTTTCCCAGGCGCGTAATACGTCAGCTTTTAAACCAGTTTCTCTGCAAACGGCATTCAAGTTATATATAGGAATTTTGCTGATCATTGCACAAGCATCCTTGATTTGTGATGGTTGAATTGCAAGTAGTATAGCTGGATGTCAACAAAAAGTCAATATAAAAGATGGACAATATATTGACAAAATCTTGCTATTTTGCTAATATTATAAATAAGAGTTTATTAGTAAGCATTATGGAAAGAAAGGAGCTTGAAATGAAGGATGTTGTTCGACAAATTATGGTTGCTTTATCCGTGATCGCAACGCTGGTGGTTAACATTCTGGCAAATGCTCTGCCATTCAATGGGTTGAACACTGGAGAAATCTCTGACCGGTTCAAGGTTTATTTTGTCCCTGCGGGGTATGTCTTTGCTATATGGGGTGTGATCTACCTGGGATTGATCATCTATGCAGTGTATCAGGCGCTCCCTTCACAACGTCAAAACCCTCGGTTACAGGCAACTGGGTGGTGGGTTGTTCTTGGAGGGATTGCCAACAGCACCTGGATCTTCCTCTGGCATTTTGAGCAGTTCCCTTTGACCATTATTGCCATGCTGGTGTTACTGGCAACCCTCATCATCACGTATCTACGATTGGGAAATGGCCGCACAGACGCACCTCTGGCAGAAAAGTTAGCAGTTCGCATCCTCTTTAGTATTTACCTGGGATGGATCACGGTGGCAACTGTTGCCAATGTGACTTCTCTGCTGGATTATCTGAAATGGAATGGGTTTGGCATTTCTGCTGTCACCTGGATGGGCATCATGCTGGCGGCAGTTCTGGTGATTACTGCATTGATGAACTTTACACGCCGCGATATCGCTTATACACTGGTGATCCTCTGGGCATTGGCTGGAATATCCCTTAAGTTTGCAACAGTACCCCAGGTCGCAATTCCCACCTGGGTAACCTTTGGTTTAGTTGTCATTAGTTTGGCGCTGGCTTTTGTTTTTCGCATTCCGAAACGCCAAACTGAATAAGCTGGGTGAAACACCCAAGAAAAAGGAATATTACGATGCCAAAAGTTGCCATAGATATCCCTGCTCCTGATTTCTCTTTAGATGATTTCAAGGGCGAGAAATTCCAGTTGTCAAACCTGAAGGGAAAGGAAAATGGGTTGATCGTTTTCAACCGAGGGTTCACCTGACCATTCTGCCAACAGCATATGGCGCAGTTGCGTCAGGATTATATTGCATTTCGAAATCAGAACACACAAGTGATCGTAGTAGGTCCCGAAAACGCGCAGGCATTTGAAAGGTATTGGCAGCAGCATGATCTTCCTTTTATCGGTTTACCTGATCCTGGCGCCAGTGTACTCAAAGCTTATGGGCAGGAAGTCAATCTTTTTAAGCTGGGTAGAATGCCCGCCCAGGTGATCGTGGATAAAGCCGGCATTGCCCGTTTTGCCCATTACGGTCATTCCATGTCTGATATCCCAGATGATCAAGAGATTTTAGAAATTCTTAAAAACATTAACGGTTGTGAAGGAGAAAAAGAATGAATATTTTATTGATTCTAAAAATCATTGCTGCGATAGCAACCGCAGCAACTGGATTGCTGGCTTTATTCAAGCCAACAGCAGTTTACGGCTTCACTGGATTGCTGGCTGAAGGCGCCAGAGGCATTTCAGAGATTCGGGCGATTTTTGGAGGATTATTCATCGCACTTGGGATTGCACCATTTATCTTTGGTGAAACCGCTTATCAGGTATTGGGGTTAGGCTATCTGGCAATCGCTGCTGTTCGATTGTTCTCGATTTTTCTCGATCATTCCACCGCATCTTCCAATTGGATCAGTCTTGCCATCGAAATCGTATTTGGAGTCATATTAATACTAAGGCGGTGATATGAGTGTGCGAATTGTTACTGATAGTACCTGTGATTTGCCATCTGATATTGTATCTCAACTGGGTATCCAGGTGATCCCATTTTATATTCGCGTGGGGAATCGAGATTACCTGGATGGAATAGATATGTCACGTGAGGAGTTTTATAAAGGTCTACCTGATTTTTCTGAGTACCCTACCACAGCGGTTCCTTCACCTCAAAAATTCCACGCGATCTATGATGCACTCGCTGATGAAGGAGCGAGCGAAATTTTATCCATTCATATTTCATCCACTTTGAGTGCAGCTGTGAATGTTGCATCCACCGCTGCTGAAGAAACTTCTTCTATTCCTGTTACTATCCTCGATTCAGGTTCACTCAGTCTGGGTACAGGCTTTTTGGTTCAAACTGCTGCTGAGCTTGCAAAGATGGGGTTATCTGTTAAAGAAATCCTTCCTCGTCTTGAAGACCAGATCAAACGAACTCAGGTTTGGGCTTTACTGGATACTTTGAAATACTTGCGTCGCAGCGGAAGAATGAATCGAGTCGTTTCAGTTATCGGTGAAATTATGCATATCAAACCAATTCTGAAAATGCACGATGGTGCTTCAGAGGCAGAAAAGGTGCGAACCAGAAGAAATGGCCTCAACCGTTTGATCATGATGCTGAAAGAGTTCACCCCTTTTGAGAAGATCGCTTTTCTACATTCCAGTGCACTGGAAGAAGCAAAAGCACTGCAAACTCTGGTCAAGGAACTCATTCCAAACCAGGAACCATGGTTTGAGATCATTAATCCGGTTTTAGGTGCCCATCTGGGAACAGGTGTAGTTGGCTTTGCCTGTGTGACAAAGAAATAGCGAGGTGATCCAATGCAATTCTTGAATATCTATGGAACAGGTCTGGCAATCATACTGGTATTGATGACTGCTTTTTGGGTGATAAGTCTGGTATTAAAGAACTCCAGTATTGTAGATATCTTTTGGGGAACGGGCTTTGTAATTGCTGCCTGGGTGTATTTTTTCTTATCCCCTGAGGGCTTCATCTGGCGAAAAGTATTAATTGCTTCGCTTGTGACGATATGGGGACTGCGCCTATCCATCCACATTTTGCTACGGAATTGGGGGAAACCAGAAGATTTCCGATATCAGAAATGGCGAAAAGAAGCTGGGGCCAGGTGGTGGTGGCAGAGCTATTTTAAAGTCTTCTTCCTCCAGGGATTGCTGCTTTGGATCATATCTGCACCACTGCTTGCTGCTCAATGGAAAGGGTTGCCTGCAGCTTTGACCGTTTTGGATATTTTGGGTATTGGGATATGGATGATCGGTTTCTTCTTTGAAGCGGTGGGTGATGCTCAATTGACGCGTTTTCGCTCTACCCCCAAAAATAAAGGAAAGGTTCTGGATAGTGGCGTATGGAGATTCACCCGCCACCCCAATTATTTTGGCGACGCGACACAGTGGTGGGCTTACTTCATCATTGCTCTGGCAGCAGGCGGCTGGTGGGCTATCTTCAGCCCGATCATAATGACCCTTCTCCTTTTGAAAGTCTCTGGTGTTGCCTTGCTAGAGAAATCTATGGAAACACGCCCAGGATATAAAGAGTATGTTCAAAAAACGAGTCCTTTCATCCCCTGGTTTCCAAAGAAATAACAGGCAATTCTAAAGAAACAAAATTACCAGATGAAAAACATATCAAAATCCGCCTTTTTGGCGGATTTTTGATCAAAAATATCGTTAATGCTATTGTGCTTCTGGCAACGAGCGCACCAAAAAATCCAACACTGCCTGTCGAAAATCAGCATCTTCGGGTCCAGTTCCGTCACCCCGAAAGATCAGGTGGTCAGCACCTTCGAAGATGCGCAGCTCAGTATTTCCTCCACCGGCTTCCTTCAGACGATAAGCCTGTTCAACAGGGATCTGACTATCCGCGGTACCATGCATTAACAAAACAGGTCGGGGAGAAATTAATGCAATATCATGCTCAGGAGAAGCTGTAGCAGGCCACACACCAAATAAAGTTAACAACCCAAGCCGCATAAAAGGTGTGTATATCCCTACCATTTCCTGCGGAGCACCCATGAGCAACATTCCCTGCCCAAGCATTTTGTCTATAGAAGAAAAAGAACTTACACTGATCACTGCGTCTACATCGGGACGAATTGCAGCTGTGCGTATGGCAGTTGCCCCGCCCATAGAGAAACCCAGGAGTGCAACGGGTACATCTTCCAGTTCTTGTTGCATAGCAATCCAGTCTAAAGCAGCGCTCACGTCTTGTGGCTCTTCAAATGCAAAGCCAATCCGATTTCCTCCACTCCTGCCATGAGCACGCATGTCTAAAACAACACTGGTATAACCTGCTTCATGCAGATAGATGGCATGAGGTAAGAAGCTGGATGCGTCCATGCCATCCATACCATGCAGGATCACCACTACACCAAGCGGGTCATCTACCGGCACATACCAGGCCTGCAACGGGATACCGTCTTTGCTTGTAAGCGAAATCGTTTCTGCATTTAGTCCCAATGATTCGGGCGTATTCCTGAACTTTTCCACCCGGTGGGTTGCTATCTCTTTAAGAATGAA
>JBDKSY010000061.1:0-4637 GCA_039680395.1 Anaerolineaceae bacterium
GCTAGATCAGCAATTTCTCCATGTGCCAGGCGATTGCTATAATTGAAAAGAGCCAGCGTTGCAGGAGGACCAGGGATAATTAATATAACGCAAACCGTCCAGATCAGATTAATCACCAGGGCGGTCCAAAGATCATCCCAGATATCCCGAAGGGCAAGATAAATGATCTGGAACACGGATTGAACATCCTGGAATGCAGAAAGCAAACACTTGCCTGGATTTTGCATCCCGGGTTTACCCTTTCACTCCCGTATAAGCTATCCCTTCAATGTAATATCTGCTGAACAGGAAGAAAAGAAGTAATATGGGTATGGCATTGAACATGGCTCCGACAAGTGTTAGATTCCATTGTGCTTTATATTGCTGTTGGAAGATACTTAAAGCCACATTCAACACATACATATTGGGAGAGTTCTCGTACAGTAGAGGCTGTAAAAATGCGTTCCACATTCCCTGGAACTGGAGAATAAAAACCGTCAGCAATGCAGGACGCGCCAAAGGCAAAATGACATAGGAGAAAATTTTTATATGGCCAGCTCCATCAATCACAGCAGCCTCTTCCAGGTCCTTGGGAATCGATTTAAAGAATTGTGTTAAGATAAAAATTCCACCTGCACTTACTGCACCAGGGATGATTAATGCCCAGTAGGTATTGATCAGATGTAATTTTGTGATCAAGACATAAGCTGGAATAAGTGTCACAGCGCCCGGGATCATCATGGTTGCCAGCATGAAGTTGAACACCGCCTTTTTACCTGTGAAGTTCAGACGGGCAAATGCATAGGCTGCCATTGAACAACAAATAATTTGTAAGGTTGCTACAGTGACTGATAAGAATGCCGTGTTGAACAACCAGCGCGGAAACGTACCTCCTTGCCCAATATCGGTGTTCCATACCTTTGCCCAGTTCTCAAACAACCAATCAGCAGGGAATAGCTTTGGGGGAAAAGCGATGATTTCTGCATTCGTTTTGAATGTACCCAGAGCAGCCAGGATGAAGGGAGTAAGCGATATGAGACCCAGTAGGGTGAGCAATAAAAAGCGAATGATCAGAGAGAGGTAATAACTGATTGACCGTCCACTCTTTTGAGGAGCCAGCGATTGATCATTTAAAGTTATTTCTGCCATTTCAAACCTCCTAGTATTGCTCGGTACCATGTTCCAGCACACGACGTTGGATAAATGTGAAGACGAATATGATCAGCGCCAGAATAAATGCAAGTGAAGCTGCATAACCCATATTTATTGGCCCTTGAGCCCCCATTGCCTCCCGGTAGATCAAATATACGGGAGTGAGTGATGTCCCTAGCGGTCCTCCCTGAGTTGCCAGATATACCTGATCAAAGACCTGTAATGTACCGATCGTACCTAAAACAATTACCAGTAAAATTATCGGGCGCAACAAGGGCAGAGTAATTTTTGTGAATTGTTGCCAACCGTTGGCACCGTCAATTGCAGCAGCTTCATAAAGAACCGGATTAATATCCTGTAATGCAGCCAGGAACATGATCATGAATGTGGGTGCAGTTGTAAAAATGTTTTGCACCATGATAGCCATCCACGCAATACTGGGCCCACGCAAGTACCACTCACTGGATTTGATTGTGAAACCAAATAATTGGAATAATCCACGCGGGTCACCCAGCCAGTTTACTGATTGGAAATTTAATCCCAATGGGGTGAGTAAATTGGTCATGATGTTGTTGACAAATCCTGATTTCAAATAAAGCCACACAAATATGAGAGTTATTACCACAGATGAAGTAACACTTGGTGCGTAGAATATCGTTCGAAAGAAATTTTTAAGACGAACTCCGGTATTTAACAAAACAGCCATACCGATTGCCAATGTTGTTTGAATAGGGACAACCAAAAGGGTATACCAAAATACATTATGTAGGGATTGGACAAAATCCTTTTGTGTTGAATCTGTAAACCCTTTAAAAGCCAGTTTGTAATTATTCAAGCCAACCCATGTTGGTTCTGTGAAAATATCATAGTGAGTAAATGAGATATAGAATGCAAACAAAATCACACCAATGGTAAAAATGCAGGTAATCAAAAGATATGGCGTAAGAAAGGCATAAGCTGTGAGCAAGGTATTTCTTTTCTTTTGGTTCGGCCATACGCGATACACTGTTATTCCTGCAAGTACTCCCAAAATGACAGCACCTAAACCAACCACAACCAGAAAGGGTAGGGCAGTCTGTTTTACTTCAGCAAAATAGGTTTGGGCAGAAGCCATCACTTGTGCGCCACCCCTGGTCGGTGCATTCATAAAGGCAACGAGCATAATGGTAATTACGACAACCAGGAATATCATTATCCCCGCGGCGACACTTTTACTTTTCCCTGGCTTTAGATTTTTGTGTTCCACTCCACACCTCCAGATAACCACAGGTGGTTTATAATTAAGGAAGGCGGTCTGACGGGTACTTCATAGTACCCGCCAGACCCGAGAGAAGAAGATTTTCTATTGTCCAGAAAGAGCAGTTGTAGCTTCAGCCTGAGCCTGCGCAAAAGCTTCATCAACCGTTTGATCACCTAACCATACACGTTCAAGAGCCTTGGAAACTGAATCTTCCAGTTTGCTAGTATAAGGTCCCCAATAGGCGACTTTCGTATCAGGTAACAAACCAGCTTCTGCAATTGCTTTGTCATTTACGTTGCCGATCAAGTCAATCTGATCGGGATGGGTACTATAAGCAAACCCAGTTTTGACAATCTCTCCCTGGTTGGCTCGTCCGGTGAGGTAAATTGCAAATGCAGCAGCAGCCATTGGGTATTTTGTGGAGGCATTCACACCAATACCATTTGTAAAGATCACATCCGCACGAGTTTTAGACCCATTCGGGATCAGCGCTGTTTTCCAAACGACATCGCTGTAATCCAATTTCATGGAATTAACCATCCATCCACCTTCCAAAGTCATGGCAACCAATTTCTTGCCAATGGCTTCACCGCACCAGCTTGCGCTGATATCCGCGGGGCGAACCAGACTTTTTTCATTGAACATTTCCGTTACGAAGGTAGCCATCTCTTTGACTTCGGGTGTGTCTAATGTGCCGGCTGTGAAATCAGAATTAGCATAATCTCCACCATTGGAGAATACAAAGGGTGCAAAGCGAGCCCAATCAGCACCCATACAGAAACCAGCGTAGGTACCCTTTGCAGCAATAGCTTTGGCTGCAGTGCGCATATCATCCCAGGTCCAGGTATCAGCAGGTTCAGCAATGCCTGCATCGGTAAATGCCTCGGGTAAATAAACCAGGCCCAGCGTACTCCAATCTTTCGGTAAAGCGTATGTTTTCCCATCGAGAGTGAAAATGGTCAACAAAGCTGGAATGAAGTCGTCTCGACTTACTCCTGCTTCTGCCATCACATCATCCAATGCCATCAATTGACCAGTAGAAGCGAATGCAGTCATCAGTTGGTCATCAACATAGAATACATCCGGTGCTGTGCCGCCAGCCATCTGTGCTTTCAATTTATCTTGAAATTTATCAGGAATTGGCTGATAGTCTACTGTTACATTTGGGCAAATAGCCTTGAACCGCTCGATCGAATCCTTATAAATTTGCTGTTCAGTTTGATCACCCCATCCAGAAAAGACGATGGTAGCCCCATCTTCGACAGATAGAGGGCAGGTGCTTGCAGCTACTTCGGTTGCCTCAACTGGTTCAGTGGTTGCTTCAACTGGTTCAGCGGTCGCCTGTTCTACAGGTGCACTGGTTGGCTCGGTTGTTGCTTTACCACATGCTGTTAAGAGCAGAACTGCTACCATCAGGCAACTAAAAACAACCAACATCTTGCTTTTCATGTATCTCTCCTTTTTATTACCCTATATTGACGGGTTGAAATTACCGCGTTTCTGGAAATCAAAACATTGTTCTTTTTTACTGATTGTTTGATCACCTCCTATCGTCTTTTTGATCTGCTCGATACTTCCTTATGGTCATTCTTCCATTTGAATAATGCATCGAGATTTAACTTTTTGTTTTTGTCTGGAGTTGATCCAGGAGAGCTTCCCATTTCAACCCATTCAAACCAGGTATCACGATATGTGCAGACCCAACTCGTTCAACCGGGCCAACTCCTACCACCCAGAAATGACCTGCAAGCCCTGCTTTGACCCCTACCTCAGCATCTTCAAAGACAATACACTGGCGGGGAGGTAGTTTGAGTTGCCCGGCAGCATGTAGAAAAAGATCGGGTGCAGGTTTGCCGATAACGACACTATACCCATCGGAGATTGCATTTATCAAATAACCGATACCTAATTTTTCGATGACTTTTTGCGTATTTTTGCTGGCTGATCCGATGGCGATTTTTATATTGTCATGATGCAGTTCTTGTAGAAATTCCACTACACCGGGATACAGGTTAGCTGGTGTGAGATTGGAAAGATATCGCAGGTAGTATGTGTTCTTTCTTTCCATCATTGCTTGCATTTGATCTGATGTACAAGGTCTGCCTTTCAATAAGAAAGCCAGAGATTCGCGGCGTGAAACACCCCGGAGGGCTTCGTTATCCTCACGATCAAAGGGAATACCTTCTTCATCAGCCAGTTGTTTCCAGGCCAGATAATGGAACTCAGAAGTATCTGTCAGAACACCATCCAAGTCGAAAATTGCTCC
>JBDKSY010000062.1:0-2258 GCA_039680395.1 Anaerolineaceae bacterium
AAAGATTGAAGATTTACGCATTTCTCCTCCTTCTATTTCCAATTCACTCGCGCTTTTTAACAATATTTCGCACAATAATAATGACACCCACTAAAACTAACATCAATGGCCAGAAGGGTCCAAGCCATGTCAATCCACCCAGGAAGGAGCCAAAAATAACAAATAGCAGCAGGCTGATCATAATTTGCCACAACCCATTTTGTAATCCACGATGTTCTTTAGAACCCAGTAAACCCGCAAGAATCTGGCCAATCCCGCTAAATCCAGGAATGAGTGTCCACACATAAGCCCAGCTCGACCAGTTTCCCGTCAAATTTTGCCAGTAAAGTAATCCACCAATCCCACCCACGATGCAGGCAGGAACAAGCATGCCAGGGGCTGCCAGCAATAACCCCAAGACTGCCAGGAATACCCCAACCCCAATGATGATCAAAGGCCATGAAACGTTAATTTGGATTATTTGTTTCAATTCAGGGGAAATAAGCAGTGCAAGTAAGAACACGCCAGCCAGTATCAAGATTATTCCAATTGCCAGCCGTGATTTTTTATAAGAGTTCATTTTTTCTCCTCCAGCAAATGTTCTCGTCTCATTTCATATACGGATTGAAGCTTATAACGTTGCAAAATGAACAGTACCAGCATTTCGGTAATGCACATCATTTTCGACTGTAATGTTTTATTTGGTGGAAATGAAACCTCAATGGATGATCTGAACCAATTGATCAGAAGGATTAGTAAAATTAAGAATAACATTAATATTATAACAAATAATCATTCATCCTCTTGACTTTGATCTATTTCAATATATAATTATCGTAATTATGATAAAAATACTCGTGATTGGATCTGTTATCAATAATTGCATGTGTCTGGAGCGGGGTCTGTAACCTCCGCCACAGCATCGCATTTGGATTCCGATCAATGGATTGTGGCGGCGGGCAGTTTCCCGCTTATTTTTTTAATGCCACATAGAAGCCATTGATCGGTATTTTATTTAAATACATAGAGGTGATCAAATGAAAATTGCAAATGATGTAACAGAATTAATTGGAAATACTCCCCTGGTTCGTTTGAACCGGATAATCATAGATTCGCATGCTGAAATCATTGCCAAGCTTGAATTCTTTAACCCTGCAAGTAGTGTCAAAGACCGCATTGGTGTAGCGATGATCGAAGCAGCGGAAAAAGCCGGGTACATTCATCCTGGAAAAACCGTATTGGTAGAACCTACCAGCGGGAATACCGGCATCGCGTTGGCAATGGCAGGCGCAGCCAAAGGATATCATGTCATTATTACCATGCCTGATTCCATGAGCAAGGAACGGCGAACCCTTCTTCGTGCTTATGGTGCAGAGCTGATCTTGACTCCAGGAACTGAAGGAATGGCAGGTGCCATTCGAAGAGCTCAGGAGATTGCAGCAAAGAATGAAAATTATTTCATCCCTCAACAGTTCGCTAACCCAGCCAACCCGGAAATTCACCGGCGCACTACCGCAGAAGAAATTTGGCGAGATACAGATGGGAAAGTGGATGTATTTGTCGCTGGAGTGGGGACAGGCGGAACCATAACTGGTGTTGGTGAAATTCTGAAGGCACGTAAACCTTCAGTCAAAGTGGTGGCAGTAGAGCCGGATACCTCACCAGTCTTATCAGGTGGTCAGAAAGGGTTACATTCTATCCAGGGGATAGGTGCGGGCTTTATTCCTGAAGTCCTGAATACTAAAGTTTATGATGAAGTCATCCGTGTCAAAAATAATGATGCGTTTTCTATGGCTCGTACTCTGGCAACAGAAGAAGGATTGCTGGTGGGCATTTCTGCGGGTGCAGCAACCTGGGCTGCGGTTCAACTGGCAAACCGTCCTGAAAATGCCGGCAAGATGATCGTCGTCATCATTCCTGATAGTGGTGAACGGTATTTGAGCACCCCCTTATTCGCTGACCTGGCAGAATAAGATCAGAAAGCATGGGATAAAAATGAGTTTTTCGATTTTTAGAAGAATGAAGGAAGATATTGATGCAGTATTTGAACGAGATCCCGCTGCCCGGACCGGTTTTGAAATATTCTTCACTTACCCTGGGCTCCATGCGATCTGGGGGTACCGCGTTGCCCATTGGTTGTGGACACATCAACTAAAGTTTTTCGGACGATTGTTATCTCATATTGTCCGATGGATGACGGGAATTGAAATCCATCCGGGAGCAAAAATCTGCCCCAGCTTTTTCATTGATCATGGCATGGGTGTTGTGATTGGAGAGAC
>JBDKSY010000063.1:0-4015 GCA_039680395.1 Anaerolineaceae bacterium
AATTTTACAACTTTTTATGCTCGCCTTCAATTTTCGCCCAGGTATCTCTTAAAGGAACTGTCAGATTGAAAACTGGATGCCCAGGAGTGCTATCCAGGTCTACGCTAAAGAAACCTTTCCTTTCAAACTGATATTTGGTGCCTTGGGCAGCTCTTTCCAATCCTGCTTCAACTTTGCATCCTTGCAGAACCTTCAGCGAATCCGGATTGAGATAATCTGTGAAAGTTTTGCCTTCTTCCGGTTTATTCGGATCAGAAACAGTAAACAACCGGTCATACATACGTACTTCGGCATCTACTGCAGATCTGGCAGATACCCAGTGGATGGTGCCCTGTACTTTACGACCATCAGGTGCATATCCACCTTTCGTTTCAGGATCATAGGTGCAGTGAATTTCTTCGATTGCTCCAGTCTCTGTGTTCTTTGTAAAATCAATACATTTGATGATATAGCCGTATCGTAAGCGGACTTCTTTTCCTGGTGCAAGTCTGAAGTATTTGGGTGGTGGAACCTCACGAAAATCTTCTTGATCAATGTACAGTTCACGTGAAAATTCAACCTGACGTGAACCGGCAGCAGGGTCTTCTGGATTATTGATTGCTTCGAGCAGTTCAGTTTTTCCTTCTGGATAGTTCGTGATGACGATTTTTACAGGGTTTAATACACCCATTACGCGTAAAGAAAATTTATTCAACTCATTTCGCACAAGGAATTCGAGCAGGGCGATATCAATCAGGTTTTCGTTCTTCGCTACACCAATCTGAGTGATAAAGTTACGAATGGCTTCTGCAGGGTATCCACGACGACGCATTCCACACAGGGTGGGCATACGGGGGTCATCCCATCCGCGGACATGCCCCTGTTCGACCAGTTGCTTTAGAAAGCGCTTGCTGAGAATGGTATAAGTGAGGTTCAGACGAGCAAATTCGATCTGCCGGGTGGGGAATATTCCCAATTCTTTGATAAACCATTCGTATAGCGGACGGTGATCCTCATAAGCCAGGTCGCACAGTGAGTGTGTCACATGCTCGATGGAATCCGATTGACCATGGGCGAAATCGTACATGGGATAAATGCACCATGTATCGCCTGTGCGATGATGTTTGGGGGAATGGATGATGCGGTACATGACCGGGTCACGCAAATTGATATTGGGAGATGCCATATCAATCTTGGCACGAAGCACACAAGCGCCTTCTTCGAATTCTCCTTTGCGCATCTTTTCAAAGAGCTCAAGGTTCTCTTCAACGGTGCGGTTGCGGAATGGGCTTTCTTTCCCTGGTTCGGTCAGCGTGCCACGATATTCGCGAATTTCATCCGCGGATAAGTCATCAACATATGCTTTGCCTTTACCGATAAGCTGCAATGCAAATTTGTAGAGTTGATCGAAATAATCGGAAGCATAGTATTCCCGGTCTTCCCAATCGAAGCCAAGCCAGTGAATATCTTCTTTTATGGCATCAACGAATTCGACATCTTCCTTGACGGGATTGGTATCGTCAAAGCGAAGGTTACACTTTCCGCCAAATGCCTTTGCCATACCAAAATCAATGAAAATTGCTTTGGCGTGCCCGATGTGCAGGTACCCATTGGGTTCTGGAGGAAAGCGGGTCTGTACCTGGCTGAATCTCCCTGAACGAATATCCTCTTCAATAGCGTCATGGATAAAATTACTGGGGACAGATGTTGTTTCATCTTGGGTCATGGCTCACTACCTCCGTTTCTTATATTAAAACACCCTGGTACTGATGCAGGGTGCTTTGAAGTCAAGCTGAGGACAAAGGATTCGAACCTCTATAGGCAGATCCAGAGTCTGCAGTCCTACCATTGGACGAGTCCCCAAAGAGAAGTATGCGGGTTATTTTATCACAAATTCTAATGGGGCATTGTTGGGGAAACACAATGGCTCTTCAAATCTTGAAAACCAGAGGGAAGCATCCAGTTATGGACGAGAGGGTATGTGTGGAATTTCATGAAAGAAAGTGACATTCTACTTTTTGGCTGCAAGGCAAGATAGATATAATACATTCATGAAAATGAATATATCAATCCAGGGGAGTTCCTCCATCACAGAATTATTTCGCCAATTAGGACAGCCATTACGGCTTCAAATCATCCTCATCATTGCCCGGGAATCTGCATGCGTATGCCATATGGAAGCTGTTCTGGGAATACGTCAGGCTGCAATATCTCAACAGCTTATGATATTACGAGATTCAGGGCTGGTTATTACCGAAAGAGACGGCAGAAATATATTTTACCGGTTAGCACATCCAGAATTGTATGATGGCATTTGTCAGATTGCGATCAGTACCGGTATATCAGAAGAAGAGATCACTCGCTTTGCAACCAGACCTGTGGAGAATTGTCCATGTCCAAAATGCAATCCGGGAATGGATCCTGACCAATCCTGTAAAAAAATACCTGTTCCATGCAACAAGAAAAAACTCTAGTTGGAGAATGAAAATGGAAAAACCTGTAACTAAACGCCTTGCTTTTCTCGATCGTTATTTGACTTTATGGATATTTCTGGCAATGGCAGCAGGGGTGGGGATAGGTTTCCTCTTCCCTAATGCGGTAGCTGCGTTTAATACTGCAGTATCGGTTGGAACTACCAATATTCCCATTGCCATTGGATTAATTCTTATGATGTATCCACCCCTGGCAAAAGTGCATTACGATGAACTAGGAAAGGTATTCAGGAACTGGAAAGTACTGGGATTGTCATTATTTCAGAACTGGGTACTTGGACCAGTCTTGATGTTCTTTCTGGCAATCATTTTCTTGAGAAATTATCCCAGTTACATGGTGGGGTTGATCATGATCGGTCTGGCACGCTGCATTGCCATGGTGATCGTATGGAATGAACTGGCAAATGGCGATACCGATTATGCAGCCGGTCTTGTCGCTTTCAATTCAATCTTCCAGGTGCTTTTTTATAGCGTTTTTGCCTACGTATTCATTACCGTTCTGCCTACATGGTTTGGTCTGCAGGGTAGTCTGGTGGAAATTACTATTGGAGAAATCGCAAAGAGTGTATTCATCTATCTGGGTATACCCTTTATTGCTGGTTTTATCACCAATATGGTATTGACCAGAGTGAAAGGGAAAGATTGGTATTATCAGAAATTCATCCCAAAGATCAGCCCGGTTACGTTGATCGCTTTGCTTTTTACCATCATTGTCATGTTCAGTCTCAAAGGTAACCTGATTGTCACCATCCCGATGGATGTTGTCAGGATTGCCATCCCATTGCTGATCTATTTTGTTGTGATGTTCCTGGTAAGTTTTGTGATGGGAAAATTTGTCGGTGCAGATTACAAGAAAACCACCACACTTTCCTTTACCGCTGCCAGTAATAACTTTGAACTTGCCATTGCCGTTGCTGTGGCTGTCTTTGGTATCAATTCGGGGGAAGCATTTACTGCTGTAATTGGACCATTGGTCGAAGTGCCGGTAATGATCGGCCTGGTAAATGTTGCCTTCTGGCTACAGAGAAAATTATTTAAAACGCAGAATAATAAGAAACGTGAAAGAATATACTGAAAGTAAATATTTCTTGCTTGCCAGTGGTTCTTCTTTGATCCGCTGGCAAGAATTCCATTATTGATATTTATCTATGAAAATAAACACCATTCGAGCTCAAGTTGATGAAAAAGGACATCTCATTCTGCCTGATGAGATCATGAAACGGTTGGGGTTGGAACAAGATGCCATCATCCGTATGGAAGAGAATTCAAATAGTATTACTTTCCAGCGAAGTGGAACAAACCTGGCAAGAATATACATCGAACCAACCAATCGTTGTAACCTGGATTGCAGTACCTGTATGCGGAATGTGTGGGAAGAGCCATTAGGGAATATGACTCATGCTACATTTGAAAAAATCCTGGAATCTGTAAAGGAAGTCATTCCGGTGCCAACGTTATTTTTTGGGGGCTTCGGTGAACCTCTAGCTCATCCTGAAATTCTGGAAATGGTCTCAAGGGCAAAATCACCAGGTGGAAATGTGGAA
>JBDKSY010000064.1:0-6625 GCA_039680395.1 Anaerolineaceae bacterium
GAAACTACCGCCCAGATCCGTGATATCTTTATTATTCTGATGGCTTTTGAATCTCTGATCATTGGGGCTGCACTTGTTATTCTGATGATCCAACTGGCAGTTCTTACCAATCTCCTTCAAAATGAGATCAAGCCAATTCTGGATGCCACAAACCAGACCGTGAATACTGTAAAAGGAACAACGACTTTCCTTAGCGATAATCTAGTTCAACCCGTTATCAAATTAAATGAATATCTGGCCGGATTTAAGAAGTTCATAGATATACTCCATCCCGGCAAAAAATAATAGATACGAAAGCTTCTTTCGAAAGGAGATATGTTATGTCAAATCGCGATGAATTTGGTGCATTTTTGATCGGCTTTGCAGTTGGCGGTCTTACTGGTGCAATTGTTGCTTTGCTGTTTGCACCACAATCTGGTAATGAGACCCGAACCCTGATCAAGGAAAAAGCAATTGAATTAAAGGACAAAGCCGGCGAATCAGTTGAGGATGCCTATGCAAAAGCAGAAGCTGCTGCTTTGCAGGCTCGAGCTCGTTTTGATGAATTAGCGAAAGCCACCAAGGAACAGACCGCAGAATTAACTCAAAAAGGTCAGGTACTTGTCGAAGAGTCACGTGAGAAAATAAGTGAAGCGATTGCGCCAAAAAAGAAAGCAAAACCAGCAGAACCTGAAACACCCGCAAGCTAATATGGACACAAAAATCCCCACCATTCAAACTTACTGGTGGGGATTTTTCTTTATTTATTTAAAAACTTCTGAAATCGAATCCAGAACATCTCCAGCCATCACAGATTGCGGACATCCAACGGAATGAGCAGCAAACAGACCTGCCTGAGCATGGATATATGCGCCAGCACAGGCAGCCTGATAGGCTGGTATTTTCTGCGCTAGAAGTCCACCAATGATCCCTGCTAAAACGTCACCCGTGCCCGCGCGTGCCAATGCAGGATTTGCCACCGGGATCACACTGCATTTTCCGGCTGGTTCTGCAATGATAGTGAATGCACCTTTCAGTACTACAACACACTTCCATTCCTTGGCATACTTGACCGCTATCGCCTGCCGATCTGCCTGTATCTCATCAATGCTCATACCAGTCAATCTTGCCATTTCACCAGGATGCGGGGTAATTATGCTTCCTTCAGGGATCAGGGTTTGCCAATGAGGGATCTCAGCCAGCAAGTTTAACCCATCGGCATCCAATACCAGTGGAGGTAGTTTTGATATTTTTACAGGCCGAGCTTTTTTCTCTGTGGTCACAAAACCAATAGGTGACTGAACGCTAGATGGCTTTTCTGCTTCAAGCAAATGTCTGAGAAATTCTTTCGTGGTGTTTTCCCGCCCCAGGCCAGGTCCAACCAGCATTGCAGTTGCGCGGTCCAGATTCTTCCAGATCACATCACCCGCTTCACTTGCAATGACACCCATTTCATTCGGCAGCATGATCCATGTTGCTTCAGGAAAGTTACCAGCTAAAACGGTATGCAAAGAAGAAGGAACAGCCATTTGTACCAGGCCAACACCAATGCGGTATGCTGCTTTCCCAGCCAGCAGTGCAGCACCGGTATAGTTCACTGATCCTGCCACCGTTAATAGAGTCCCAAATGTTCCTTTATGCGCATCCAGCGGTCTGACTGGTAATACCTTATCCAAAACATTATCTTCAATAACGGCTGATTGAATAGTGCGTAAAGTCGGAGAATATTTTTCAAAATCCAGGTCAATGGGAACTAACTCACCCAGGAAAGCAAATGCTGGTAATTTTAACAATCCGGTTTTCACTGCACCCAGACAAAGCGTCAGATCAGCTACAAGTGTTTCTTTCGCTACCTCCCCAGATTCACAATCTATACCCGAAGGACAATCAACTGCAACAACGAAAGGTGCGTGCTCTTTCTCAGCAAGGTGAGTAAGCACAGCATGTACTTCTTTTTTTAATGGGGGTTTATAACCTGTCCCTAAAACCCCATCCAGTAATACTTCAGTATCTTCAAACCATTCATCCAGGATCCTGAAATGAACATCCTTTTCCAGGGTAACAATTTGTACACCGGTATCCTTCACCCGCTGCACCAACCTGTCATTTTCAGCTCTTGATCGTATTAGATATGCCAGACAATTCCAACCCATTTTTTGCAATATATCAAGTGCTATCAGCGTATCTCCGCCATTATTTCCTGAACCGATCAACCCAATGACCGTTGAGAATTCTTCCTGTGCAAAGAGGCCATGAACAATCCTTGCAACATAGGTTCCTGCTCGCTCCATCATTTCAGAAAATGGATACCCTGCGGCATTCGCTTCTTGTTCGATCTTCTGCATTTCATCTACATGTACGAGTTTCATGATTACCTCACCCAGAAAGCACTATATTGGAATAAGCCCTGCGACGTATTATAGCGCATTACGGTATAATTTTATGCAACTTCACGGGAAAGTGATACCTATGCGAAAATACCTCTACCTCACCGTTTTTATCAGTGGTCTTGTATCACTCGCAATTGAAATGTCTGCCTCGCGACTGTTGGGCAATGTGTTCGGCACAAGCAATCTCGTTTGGGCTGCAATTATTGGACTCATCCTTATTTACCTGGCAGTTGGCTACTTTATCGGTGGCGCCTGGGCAGATAAGAGCCCTCATTACCGCACTTTATTCCTCATTTTGCTGGGTGCATCAATTGCCACCGCCATTGTGCCGGTTATTTCTCGCCCGGTTTTACGCCTGGCAGCGAATGCATTCGACCAACTTCAAATGGGGATCCTTTTTGGTTCTTTTGCTGCTGTTATCATTCTGCTGATCATCCCCATGACGCTCCTGGGGATCGTTTCTCCCTTTGCAATCCGCCTGGCAATTCAGCAAACGGAAAATGCCGGCCGCATTTCTGGACGCCTTTATGCCATTTCTACTTTCGGGTCATTCTTTGGAACCTTTTTACCCGTTCTTTTGCTCATACCAACAATCGGCACATACCGTACTTTTCTGGTTCTTGCCACCCTGCTGGCTTTGATTGCCATTATTGGGCTGATCCTCACCAGCGGAAAGCGCGCCATCCCAGCACTGCTTATTCCATTGATCATCTTCCCCTCATTGGTAGCCTGGGGACTGCCAGGCAGAGATAAGAATTCGCAGGGGATCATTTATGAAACTGAATCGGCGTATAACTATATCCAGGTACTTGAAAGTGATGATTATCGTTATCTACGGTTGAACGAAGGTCAGGGAGTTCATTCCATGTATCATCCCAAAGTTCTTTATTATGGAGGTCCATGGGAAATGGTGCTTGCTGCTCCTTTGTTCAGCAATACCGCTTTCCAGGTGGATAATATCCACTCTATGGCAATCGTGGGTCTGGCAGCAGGTACCACTGCCCGCCAGGCAGCTTCCATTTATCCCAATATTTCAATTGATGGGATTGAAATAGACCCTAAGATCGTTGAAGTAGGGAAGAAATATTTTGGCATGGATCTTCCAAACCTGAACATCATTGTTCAGGATGGGCGATGGGCATTGGAACAATCGAAAAACACCTATCAAATCATCAGCGTAGATGCGTACCGTCCTCCTTATATTCCTGCCCATTTGACAACCCAGGAATTTTTTCAGTCAGTGTTTACCCATCTCACCGATGATGGGGTTATGATCATCAATGTTGGGAGAGCCCCGGGTGACAGGCGATTGATCAACGCACTTTCAAGCACCATTTTATCGGTCTTCCCTTCGTTGTATGTCGTTGACCTGCCGGGAACCTTCAATTCACTGATCTATGCCACACGACAACCTACCACCAGTGAGAACCTTTATCAAAATTTCGCATCTCTTCAAAATTCTAAGAACCCACCTGAATTGCTGGTTACCGTAGGTTCGGTTGCGGTCGCCAGCCTGCAACCACAACCGGATAATGCACAGGTGTTTACTGATGATAAAGC
The DNA here is from genome assembly GCA_039680395.1 of Anaerolineaceae bacterium. Classification (GTDB taxonomy): domain Bacteria; phylum Chloroflexota; class Anaerolineae; order Anaerolineales; family Anaerolineaceae; genus UBA4782. The sequence continues at coordinate 3,930 of JBDKSY010000064.1, forward strand.
ACCTGTTGAATGGATCACCAATAACATGGTTGTTCGCTTCTTACTTTCACCTGAGATGGAGTCTTTACAATGAAAACCCTCAAGGAGATTACGGGGGTTCTGATCACTCTTACCACCCCCTTTGTCTTTCTCATGCTGGCAGTACGCCTGCTATTAACTCCCCTCTTTTTAGAATTTGAATACCATACACCCAATTTTCCCGTTGATACCTACGGATTCACGCTTCAAGATCGTTTGCAGTGGTCAAAAATCTCTGTGGATTACCTGATCAATGACCAGGGAATTGAGTTTCTTAGTTCACAGCATTTGTCAGATGGCTCACCTCTGTATTCAGACCGTGAACTTTCGCACATGGTGGATGTAAAAGTGCTGGTAAAACATCTTCTTGCGATCTGGACTGGTGTTCTGATCTTCTGGTTCCTTGCTATTCTTTTCGCATGGCGCAAAAATTGGATGCGAGATTTTTGGCGATCAGTTTCTCGTGGCGGATGGTTGACCCTAGCACTTATTGCTGCAGGAATTATCTCGGTTTTTACTAATTTCGATGCCCTGTTTACTGCTTTCCATCATCTATTTTTTACAGGTGATACCTGGCTTTTTTATTATTCTGATAACCTTATTCGTTTATTCCCCATGCGTTTCTGGCGCGATGCCTTTTTACTTGCAGGTGGAATAACCATCACGCTGGCTTTGATAGCAGCTTTCAGTCAATTTTGGATTAAGAGCAAGAAGGCGGCTTAAGCCGCCTTCCTGTTTTTCCGTTCGTGATCTCTGCGAATTTCACACAAAGCAAAAGATTTATTTTGCTTTACCCTGGTTCGCTACTGCATTAATCTTCTTTTCGATTTCAGATTGATCACCCAGATAATAATGTTTAATGGGTTTCAGATCAGCATCCAGTTCATAAACGAGTGGAACACCCGTGGGAATGTTCAATTCCGCAATTTCATCATCCGGGATATTATCCAGATACTTTACCAGCGCTCGCAGGCTGTTGCCATGTGCGGCAATGATCACTTTCTTTCCTGCTTTAATGCTGGGGGCAATGGTTGAATGCCAGTATGGTAGAAAACGCGCCACGGTATCTTTCAGACATTCAGTCAAAGGCAATTCCTCTTTCGTTAAACCCTGATAGCGCGGGTCAGCACCAGGAAAACGAGGATCATCTTTTTCGAGTACTGGTGGAGGTACATCATAAGAACGGCGCCAGACATGAACCTGCTCATTGCCATACTTGGCGGCTGTCTCAGCTTTATTCAGCCCCTGTAAAGCTCCGTAATGCCGTTCATTCAAACGCCAGTTGTTGATAATTGGGATCCACATCAGATCCATCTCATCCAATGCCAGCCAGAGGGTTCGGATGGCTCGCTTTAATACTGAAGTGTAAGCCAGATCAAATGTATATCCAGCTTCTTTCATCAGCTTGCCAGCATTATGAGCTTCTTCAATCCCTTTTTCAGAAAGATCAACATCTGTCCATCCAGTAAACAGGTTCTCTTTGTTCCAGATACTTTCACCATGTCGCAATAAAACTACTTTATACATAAAAACCTCCCAATCAGGTCTTAAGAATGTAGCGCAAGTGCACCTTGCGCTACATTATAACGAACTTTTGTGCAATTTTCGATACTAACGCACTGCTGCTGGATTCTCACTATCCACAGAGGGGTCAAAAATATGGAAGTTGTCCATATTGAAAACAAGCTGCACTTTTGATCCAATGGAAAACCGTGTTCGAGGATCAACACGAGCAATGAAGAATGATTCGCCACTCATCAGGTGCAATATGATTTCATTACCCATTAACTCAGTCACATCAACTTTTGCATCAACAGGTGCAGCATGGATACCTGGAGGTGCAAATTCGGGGTTATGAATATCTTCAGGCCGAATGCCGAAAATTACATCCTTACCCGCATGAGATGCAAAGGTTTTAAATTTGTCATCCGGGATGTTTACAGAAAATGAACCGCAATCTACCGTGAGCTTGCTATCATCTTTTCTGATCTTTGCATTGAAGAAGTTCATGGCCGGTGACCCAATAAAGCCAGCCACAAACAAGTTGGCAGGTTTATCGTAAAGGGTCTGAGGTGAATCCAACTGCTGTAAAAGACCTTTGTTCATGACCGCAATACGGGTTGCCATAGTCATCGCCTCTACCTGGTCATGAGTTACATATATGAAGGTCGTCTGCAATCGTTGATGTAGTTTACTGATCTCTGCACGAGTTTGAACACGCAACTTGGCATCCAGATTAGATAGCGGTTCATCGAAAAGGAACACTTTTGGTTCACGCACAATAGCCCGGCCAAGAGCTACACGTTGGCGCTGCCCACCGGAAAGTTCACGAGGTTTTCTTTTCAATAAATGCTCGATACCCAAAGTCTTTGCGGCATCTTCGACACGAACCTTGATCTGATCTTTTGGCACCTTTCGCAGCTTCAGGCCAAAAGCCATATTGTCAAACACACTCATGTGAGGATAAAGCGCATACGATTGGAATACCATAGCAATATCTCGATCTTTGGGTGGCACTTCATTCACCACACGATCACCAATCAACACTTCGCCTTCGGTTACTTCTTCCAGCCCTGCCAAACATCGAAGAGCAGTAGTTTTACCACAACCTGACGGCCCAACCAGAACCAGAAATTCTTTATCTTCAATAGCAATGTTCAGGTCATTCAAAGCAGTAA
>JBDKSY010000065.1:0-3712 GCA_039680395.1 Anaerolineaceae bacterium
GTTGCCAGAGAATCCTGTGCATCAACATATTCTGGATCCCGCTTGCAGATATCTTCCAGAATGGTGCTTGCTTGTTGATTTTTCCCTTCCATTAGGAGGAATTTTGCCAGGTACAGGCTCACCACCAGATCCCCTGGATAATTAGCTAACCAGGATAATGCTGTCTGTCTCCCAAAACGAATGCTTCTTTCTTGCAGTGCTGAAGATAGATAAAGTAATAATTGATTTCTCGTAAGGCTATTGGTTTGCCTATGCAGTGTGTTTAATTCACTCATGCTACTCATCCTTTAAACCTGATGTACCAAGTTTAGTGCAATAATTGCGCCAAGCTGCCTCCGGATCTGCAGGTCTGCAGGTGAAAGTTCTGCTGCTCTGCGCAGCATAACTTCTGCCCCTGGAAAATCCTTCATTTCTCGTAAGATCAATCCAGCTTCATAATAAGGGCGATAATCCTGTGGAAAAGCTTCAATAGCCTTTTGCAGGATCTGTATCGCTTGAATTTCTTCTCGTCTTTTTTGGAATAATGCTGCCAGATCCAGATATGCTTCTACATTTTCAGTCTTTTGCTGGATAACCGTCGAGTAATGTTGGACAGCCTGATCTAATTGTCCGGATTTACTTTGCGATTTTCCCAACCAAAGGTTTAGATCTGTATCGGTAGGATCGATCTTCAATCCTTCCAGGGCAGCCTGATTGAATTTTTCAATCTCTCCACATTCATTCCATACCTTCGCCAATAATTTCAGAACATTGAGAGATTTATTGCTCAATTTGCTGATCTCTTCAACAAGTGGCAAGGCTGCCTGTGCGCCATCCACTTCATACACAAGTTCGGCATGGAGTAGATCAAATTCTGGTTCGCTTGCTACTTCTGGCAGATGTTGCTCAAGATTAGAAAGAGCTTCTACAGGTCTCTCTAATGAGCGCAGCAATTGAACTAGAAAATAGATCGCTGCTTTATCCTTTGGATCAAGGTTGACTGCTTTCTGCGCAGCATCAATCGCTTCCTCATCTTTACATTCACGATATGCCAGTTGTGAGATAAGGATCCAGCAATCGGAAGTTGCACAATTCTCTTCTAGCAGTTCCTTGACAATTGCTGATGCTTCTTCAAACTTCCCTGACTTCAAGTAAGCAGTACCTAATGAAATGCGAATTTCCTGGTCATTCGTATATTGACCAATATGTGGTTCCAAGAAGTCAACCGCTTCCGATGCTTTTCCACCATCCAACAAAGCATTACCATAGGCAAGCGCATATTTGCCGCTTCCATTTTCAAATAATGCTGCCTTTTGATAGTTTTCAATGGCTTTTTCACTGTTCCCCAAATTATCGGCATATTTTGCAGCCATGTATAACCATTCGGGTTCGTCCTGCCAGATTTTCAAAGCTGCTTCGATTTCCTCATAAGCTTTGACATGATCATTCTTTTCCGCTGAAATGATAGCCGCAGCAATATAGTTAAGGGGTTGGCTCGCTGCAAGGGATATGGCCTTCGCAATACATTTCGCTCCTTCTTCAATGTTTGTCGGGTAATTGCACAATGCCTTATTCAACTGAATATCTGGATCATTTGCGTATTGCTCGCAAATTTCCAACGCATTTGCATGATTATTGATCCAACGCAGAACCGCAACATGATATTTTGCAGTATCCACAGAAGGTCGTTGTTGGAGCATTGCATGTACATTCGCAGGAACTGGATCCAGTACTGCTTTCGCAATCACACACCATTCATCAATCGTAGAATTTCCACCCAGACTTTTGGTTTCTTCCTGTGCAATATCCAGCCGGCTGAACCCATCTCCAAGAATTAATGGATCAACAGTGTTGGTTACAACGTATAGCTCATTGCGCAAACGGTCAGTATATGCAGCATCGGTAATAATCTTTATTCCCCGTAATATGTTTTTCAACGAGCCCTTTTGCTTTTGGCTAGAGTTTTCGTTTTCATTCCATGCAAAAGATAAATGCTCCAGATCAAGTGCAGCATCTGCTAACCAATCTGAACATGTGATAGTAGAAAGACCTGTGGTCCAGACATCATCTTTGTTCAATACTGTCCACTCGGTTTTTGAAGAATGGTCTGCATCCTGAAATGCCAGCTTTGCAATTGGGATATCACCTTTACGTTGTAATAATCTTGCCTGTAGAGCTTTTACACGAGCACTTTTTGGATCAATGCTGATCAAATTGTTCAAGATCAATCCCGCTTCGACAACCTTGTTTTGGTCAAGGGCAATTTCAGCTAATAGAGATAAATATTCAATCCATAACGGTTGTTGATCAGATCCAATTTCTTTAATTTCGGGAATTTCTGAAAGGCATAATTTCTCAACCCTGTCAAAATCAAGCAAACTATAAGCAGTCTCGATGGCTTTGATTCGTAATAAGAAATCCTCAGGATTTTTCTTCAACAATCCTTCGAGGATTTCCAATCCACCTTTCAAGTTCCCCTGATGAAAGTACAGTGCAGCCATCCGAATGTCAATATCTTTATCAGAATCTAGAGAGTCATTCAAAAGCGAGCTGAATATCACTTTTGGTTTATCCGAGACATTCTTCTTCATCAAGGATTTATCATCTATCTTCACCTGCCTGGCTTGTTCCAATGATGATAGTGCTTCTTGGTCATGATGCAAAGCATGATAGAGATCCGCCTGATAGGTTAAAAGTTTTCTCGTTTCAGGAAGACCTTTTATCCCCTTTTGTAAAACCTGCAGTGCTTTTTCATCACCATATAATGATCGGGTCAAAATGGAAAATTCCAGAACCACATCTGCAGATGGAATATTACAAGAATCAACTGCTTTTTCCAGGCATTCAAAACCTGCTTTCGTGTCCTGTAATCGTAAAAAACAATACGCTGCTTTTTGATAATCCTCTGGCTTTAAAGTATCCATTTGAGTGGCCTTTTCAAGCCAAGTCAATGCTCGATCGCTATCACCCTGCTGGATCAACAATCTTGCAGCTTCTAAAGCATGTTTGGGCATGGTGAATTCTATTTGTGCAGCATTTTCGTGCGCTTCTATGGATTGCTTAAGCTTACCCTGGCGTTCTGTCAAATCAGCAAACCAATTCAAATTTTCAATGTCATCAGGTGCCAGTTTTAAAGCGCATTCTGCGATCTGAACAGCTTCATCACCAAGCTTCACCTGCTCGTATGCTTCTGCTAATTTTTGTCGCACCAATATGCTTTTGGGATCATCTTGAGATGCTTCTTGAAGAACTGCAATAGCTGTTTCAACATCTCCCAACTTCATGCATGCAAGACCCAATCCTGTCTTCATGCGAGGAGGGTTCGATACTGTTCCATTGCCCGGTTGCTCGATAATTCGCAAATACAGATCCTTCGCCATCTGTGCTTCATCCCGGCAGATGTGAGCTTCTCCTGATAACATGATCGCTTTTTGATTGGTTGCATCTTTCGCAAGCACTCTCTCCAATACAGAAAGACCTTGATCCAGGGCCTCAGCTTTGATCTCACCTTGCTTCAAATACAGTGGTGCTTCACCACCCAGAAGACAATCAGCATAAGTCATCAGCTCATCAACACTTGCATTCTGGGAATTTACTACGACTTCCAGAGGTTTGATGGCATCGTTTTTCTTGCCTGTGCTAAGGAGAACTTTGGCAAGCTCCTTTGCAATAGATAGATCCAATGGCCACTTCTGAAAACCATTCTGCAAGATTTGTTCCGCTTCTACGTAAT
>JBDKSY010000066.1:0-9990 GCA_039680395.1 Anaerolineaceae bacterium
TGAGCTTTTAGAGATACCCCGCTTATCAGCGTATGGCATCACAAAAAATGATTTCCCAGCTATTGTGGAAAAAGCAAAGCAAGCCAGTAGCATGAAAGGCAATCCAATTACCCTCACGCAAGATGAATTGACACGAATCCTGGAGATTGCTTTTTAACCACTACAAATTTTCTGGCAGTTCCTTCGATAAATAGAACTGGTCTACTTCTTCCCTGGTTGGGATGGAAGTCTGCGCGCCAAAGCGGGTGACTGCGATCGCAGCTGCAGCGTTCCCATATTTGATGGCATCCTCCAATGAGAAATCTCGGGTTAATGCGGCTGTAAAACCACCAATGAAAGTATCTCCTGATGCGGTAGTATCAACCGGGCTTACCAGATAAGCAGGGATCAAATGAATCCCTTTTAGATCAGCAAGCAAAGCTCCATTAACCCCCATTGTAATGATCACCTGCTGTACACCCCAATCCAGCAGCACCTGTGCTGCTTTTTTTGCATTTTCAACGTTATCAATTTTTATACCCGTTAATTTTTCCGCTTCGATTTCATTGGGGATCAAGAAATCAACCTTTGAGAGAAGCTCTTGTGATATTGCCCGGAAAGGAGCCGGGTTCAAGATAAGTTTCGCTGGAAGGTGCACCACTTTCTGGATCAAAGCTTCAACGACGTTTACGGGTAATTCGAATTGGGCGAGAACAAACCTGGCATCTCGAAGGATTGCATCAGCCTTTTCCAAATCGTCTATGGTTACTTTTCCATTCTCTCCGGGTGAAATGACGATGCTGTTTTCTCCATGTTCATCCACCAGGATCACTGCGGTTCCAGTAACAGTTTCTCCTTTACAAACGTGATCGGTATTTACATGGCTTGCCTTCAGGTTATCCAGAAGACGTTGTCCAAAGCTGTCATTTCCTACTCTACCGATCATGGCAGCTTCGCCAGCAATTCGCCCTGCTGCCACTGCCTGGTTGGCGCCTTTTCCCCCACAGATCATGTTCAGATCGCCCCCAGAGACGGTCTCTCCCGGAACTGGCATTTGATTCACCCGCACAACCAGGTCCATATTCAGGCTTCCCACAACTACAATATCAACCATTTCTTCCCTCCAGCAATGAATAACGATGAGATTATCTTACTATACCTTAGTATCCAATGGCACATTTTCTCTGATTGGCGGTTTTTAAATTCAAGTGAGATCAAGTGTGAATTTACTCTTAAAACACGTCAATCATTTTTCTACGTTGATTCATGTTTTGTAAGTATAATAAAATCGGTCAAATTCGAAATCTCAATGAAAGGCAACCTATGATCAAACCGGAAGAAAATGATCGCTTGATCCAAAGAGCCCAGGATATTATCGAAACAGAGATCATTGGAATCGAAAGCTTACCTGATCAGTTCACTCCTGAACTGAACCGGGTAATTGATCTATTACTCCATCGTAAAGGGAAGGTATTGGTAACTGGTGCAGGTACTTCTCGCACCATCGCTGAACGTTTTGCACATTTACTTTCATGCTGCGGTGTTCCAGCTCTTTTCATTCATTCAGCAGATGCTTTGCATGGTGGAGCGGGTGCCATTCAACCAGAAGATGTTCTCTACATCATCTCCAAAGGTGGGCAAAGCGACGAGATCAACCAGTTCGCTCAAATCGCCCATCAACGTGGTGCAAAGGTCATTGTACATACAGAAAAGCCAGATTCTCCTTTAGGGAAAATGGCTGATGTTGTTTTCAAAGTTGTCTCTCCGGTTGGTATTGATCCTTTTGGATTGGTTGCCACCGGTAGTTCTCTTGTCAATGCAGCAGCTTGTGATGCAATTTGTGTGATCCTTCTGGAAGAAGGTGGCTATACCAAAGAAGCTTTCGGGTTAACCCACCCGGGTGGAGCGGTAGGGATAAAACTGGCTGAGGAAGAGTGAATTTTCATTAATATCTTCTGAAAATACTCTGCATGAAATTCATCAGAGAAAATCTATAATAAATAAAGGTAAAAACATGGCAAGAAACTTTAACGAAATTATCGTAGATATGGGGTCTGCTGGTATCCAGGTTACAGAATTAGGTGCCGCAGAAGGCGCAGCAGGCAATATTTCTGTTTTTGTAGATGAATTGGAAGAAATTCCAGCTTCTTATCATTCATCCGGGGTAGTTGATCTTCCAGTATCAGCTCCCGCATTGGCAGGTGGTTGGGTGGTTGTATCAGGGAGTGGAAAACGGCTGCGGGATATCAAAGCTTCTCCTGAAAAGAATGTCTGCTTTTATAGGATACTGGAGGGAGGTTCACAGGGAGAATTGTTTATTGCAGCTACCATTCGCCCCACAAGTGAATTCAATTCTCACCTGGCTATCCATCAAGATCAGGTTGGTCGGCGAAAATTAGCCTACCACGCTGTTTTACATGCCCAGTCTGAACATCTTACGTATCTCAGTCATGTTACTCGGTACAGCAATACGCGTGACCTAAACCGTAGATTACTTCGCTGGGAACCAGAGACGATTCTGATCTTCCCTGAAGGCATTGGCATGATCCCATTTGAAGTACCAGGCACAGAAGCGTTGATGAAGGCAACTGTAGCCGGATTGCAGACACATAAAATAGTCGTATGGCAGCGGCATGGGCAGGTGGTCCGCAGTGATGAAAGCGTTGCCAAGGCTGCCAATTATGTTGAATATGCAGAGACAGCAGCTACTTACGAATATTTCAATCTCACTTTGGGTGAACCTGCTGAAGGTATTTCAATCAAACAGATGCTCGAACTCTGTAAAGAAAATGAAGTGGACCAGGTTTTCTTTTCCGAGGATGAAATCTGAAATCTTTTTAACCAATAAAGAAGAGTAAGAGTTTTTTGATAGGGAAATATGGAAGCGAAAGAAATTATCGAATTTCTCCACCTGATACCTCTTCCTATTGAAGGCGGATTTTTCAGCCAGACGTATAAAGCAAAAGAAAGCATACCACTTCAGGCATTGCCTTCTCGCTATCAAAGTGATCGCAACTTTGGTACTGCTATTTATTACCTTCACCAACCCGGGACCTTTTCTGCCATTCACCGTCTGCTTACCGATGAGGTATACCACTTCTACCTTGGTGAACCAGTAGAAATACTATTGCTATACCCGGAAGGATTCTCACAGACGGTTGTTCTTGGTCATGAGATCCTTGCTGGGCAGTTTGTTCAGTTTGTCATTCCAGCAGGTGTCTGGCAGGGTGCTCATCTTTTAAAGCCAAATGGATGGGCTTTATTGGGTACCACCATGGCACCAGGTTATGAACAGGACGATTTTGAGATCGGTGATCGTCAAGAACTGCTGGCACAGTACCCTGAACAAGAACATCTGATCAACATTCTCACCGTAAATAGGAGCCAATCATGAAACCTGATGTAACCATTCAACCTGTCGCAAACCTTTTTGATTTCCATGAAAAGATTGTGCTGGTAACCGGTGGTGGAAGCGGAATTGGCAAGGGAATTGCCAGGCGATTTGCTGAAGCAGGGGCAACCGTTGCCATTCATTACAATTCCAGTAAGGATGGCGCTGAGAGCTTAAAACAAGAGATCATCTCGAAAAATGGGAAAGCAGAAATTTTTCATGCTGACCTGACAGATAGTGAACAGACCAACCAATTGTTTGACTCGGTTTTTCATATTCTTGGAAAATTGGATATCCTTGTCAACAACACTGGTGCCTATCCATCAACCAATCTGCTTGACATGACTCCCTCTCATTGGGATGATGTGATCAATATCAACCTGCGCAGTGCATTTTTATGCACGCAAGCAGCCGCCAGGCAGATGATCCAATTTGGGGATGGTGGTTCGATCATCAACATTACCTCCATTGAAGCAGAAAACCCTGCGCCATCTCACTGCCATTACGATGCTGCCAAAGGCGGCATGTTGATGCTTACCCGATCATCTGCTTTTGAACTGGCACCCCATCATATTCGCGTGAACGCGGTGGCACCAGGGCTCATATGGAAAGAAGGGATCGAACAGGAATGGCCGGTTGGCGTTGAACGCTGGGAGGAAACTGCTCCCCTTCATCGCCTGGGGCTTCCAGAAGATGTGGCAGATGCATGTTTGTTCTTTGCATCCGATGCCGCCCGCTGGATCACAGGAGCCAGCCTGCTGGTTGATGGCGGTGTAATGACACACCGAATCTTTTAGGAAGAAAAGACCGGTTCTGATGAAATCCAGAACTGGTCTTTTGAATTAAACCGCCAATAAGGCTGGCGTTTCAATCAAATCTTTCACAAACTGCAAAAAACGTGCTGCGGGTGCGCCATCAACAATGCGATGGTCAAACACCAGGCTCAACACCATCATTTGCCGTTTCACCAACACATCACCCACATACACAGGTTGTGCGCTGATGCGCCCAACCCCAAGGATGGCAGCTTCGGGTAAATTGATCACCGGAGTAAATCCGTCTACATCATACATCCCCAGGTTGGTGATCGTAAATGTGCCACCTGCCAGTTCGTCAGGCAAAGAACGACCATTACGGGCTTTGGCTGCCAGCTCCCGGATTTCAGCGCCAAGCTGTTGCAATCCTTTTTGATCAACATTGCGCACTACGGGTACCAGTAATCCACGCTCGGTATCCACAGCAATTCCAATATTGATCTCTGGAACGAGCTCGATCGCTTCAGTTGTCAAACGGGCATTCATGTAGGGATATTTTCGCAGTGCAGTAGCAACGATCTTTGCCAGCAATTCGTTGTATCCGGGGTTAAATCCCCAGGTTTCAGCATATAAGGCTTTCAGTTTTTCCCGCCAGGTAACCAGTTCAGTAGCATCTACTTCCATAAAGAGTGTCACACGCGCTGAGGTATGCACGCTGGATGCCATGCGCTCGCAAATGATCTTCCTCACGCCGGTCAACGGTAATCTTGTTACTTCACCCGATATCACAGGTTGGGTAATGAACTGCTTCGTCTGGATTGCCTGTTCGACGTCTGCTTTCGTGACCATGCCCCTGACCCCGCTTCCCGTGAGTCCGCGAATATCCACACCAACTTCTTGCGCCATACGCTGGGCAACTGCTGTTACTTTTGGCTCATTCTTTAGCGCATCAAGAACATCCTGTTCAGTGATGCGTACACCCCCACCCCCGGTCGCAATAATCCCTTCCAACGACATTTGCTTTTCGCTGGCAATTCTTTTCGCCCGCGGAGAAGCAAATATCTTTTCAGGTGCAGCCTGTTGCACTTCTGCTGATTTCTCTTCAGCCTTTGCAGGGGTAGTTTCTCGAGCAGCATGCTCTTTGGGAGATGCCTGACTGGCAGGTTGACCTGCCTGAAAAGTATCTTCAGGTGTACCAATAACGGCAATGACAGCCAAAACAGGTACAACCATTCCTTTGGGAAATGGACCAATATGGATGGTGCCGTTGGCGTTCGCCTCAACGGGGAATACCGCTTTATCCGTCTCGACTTCCACAACTTCCTGACCACGTTTTACGGTTGACCCATCTTCCACCAGCCAGTTGATAATGGTAACCTGTTCAACTGTCTGGCCCAACTGGGGAACAAACAGTTCTTTTGCCATTATAAAACCACCTTTCTGCACGCATCAACAATCCGCTTTGTATTTGGTATCGCCAGGTCTTCCAGCACCTCTGCGCGTGGCACTGGTACATTCGCGGCAGCCACACGTACCATGGGTGCATCCAGCCAATCGAATACCCGTTCGTTGAGTTGCACCATGACCTCATTGATAAAACTGGTATTCTCATATGCTTCTGTTACACCCACAAACTTTCCGGTTTTCTTCACCGACTCAGCGACTGTATTGATATCCAATGGGCATAAAGTGCGCAGATCAATTACTTCTACGTCAATACCTTCCTTGGCGAGAATATCCGCGGCTTCCAAAGCCCGCAGAACCATGCGTGAATAGGTAACCAGCGTTATATCTTTGCCAGGGCGCTTGATATCTGCCACACCAAAGGGGATGATGTAATCTTCTTCGGGAACTGGACCTTTTTCTTTATAGAGCATCTTATGTTCAATGAACATGACCGGATTATCGTCACGGATGGCGGCCTTCAATAACCCTTTCGCATCATAAGGAGTGGAAGGCATCAAGACATAAATGCCAGGGAAGTGTGTCCAGAGACTTTCAAGGCTTTGAGAATGGTGTGCTGCAATGGCTCTGCCTGCACCACCTTCGGTACGTATGACCATGGGAACGGAAGTTTTTCCACCAAACATGTAGCGGTTCTTTGCACCCTGATTAGCTACCTGGTCCATAGCCAGGGGTGTAAAGTCAACGTACATGATTTCAGCCACCGGTCGCATACCTGCCATGGCTGCACCAACTGCTGCACCGCCAATCGTTGCTTCGGAAATGGGAGTGTCAATTACTCTCTTTTCACCAAATTCCTCGAACAATCCACGAGTGGCACCATACGCCCCACCATATAGCCCTACATCTTCACCCATGATGAACACTTTTGGATTGCGATTCATTTCTTCACGAGCAGCTTCTACCAACGCCTGGGTATAAGTGATCTCGCGTTTCACCTCACCCTTGCGGATCTTTTCACGCCATTCCTTGTCAGCAGCAATATCCTGTTGGGTAAATTTTGAAGGTGCAAAAACATCTGTGTTCAATTCACTGCCACTGGGTTCCGGTGATCTATTACTGTATTCCATGGCGGTATCCAGCTTGTTCTGTACATCGCCTTCCAGGGAATCCACTTCTTTTTTGCTCATCAGCCCAAGAGAAACCAACCCTTTAGAAAAAGTATCCAATGGGTCACGTTTCTTCCATTCAGCTTCTTCCGCACGTGTTCGATATGCCCGTGGATCAGAATGGGAATGCCCATACCAGCGGTAGGTCATGCATTCAACAATTGAAGGACCTTCTCCACGCCTGGCTCTGGCAACAGCCTTACTGACCTCACTGCGTACAGTGAGCGGGTTCATTCCATCCACCGTCTCGCCGGGAATGCCGTATGCTTTGGCTCTCTCGGAAATTCGTTGAACCTTGCTTGCTTTCGTCCAGGGAACGGACATGGCATACTGGTTGTTCTCCACCACAAAAACCACCGGTAGATCCCAAAGGCTCGCCATATTAAGCGATTCATGGAAGTTTCCCGTATTGGATGCCCCATCTCCGAAGAAACACAGTACTACTCGATCGGTTCCCTGAAGTTTTTGAGCCAGGGCGGCGCCTACTGCAACGGGAATATTCCCACCCACAATACCCGTCGCACCCAGGTTGCCATGGTCTACATCGGCAATGTGCATTGACCCGCCCTTGCCTTTGCAGTAACCACCCGACTTTCCCAGGACTTCTGCCATCATGCGGTTATAATGCCGCTGCTTTTCTTCAAGGGTTTTTGCAGCATTATCTCCATGTGCATGCGCATGACCATGACCGCGATGGGTGCTGGTGACAAGGTCATCTTCACGCAGTGCTGCCATTGCACCAACAGCCACCGCTTCTTCACCTGCATAGAGATGAGATGCTCCTCGTAGCACTGCTCTACCCAATAATTCTGCAATATTATCTTCAAAGGCTCGTATTTCCATCATCTGACGTAAATACTTCACCAGCTCTTCTTTTGTGAGTTCCTGTTCTTCAATCAATGCCGATAATTCTTCAAGTGTGCGTACTTCGTTTGTGTCCATATACCTCCTAAAATTATTTAGGTTAAAGTGTTATTTCTCTGGAGGATAAATTTTTTCTGGAAGATTCCGGCGCTTGGGACGTTCGATTAGCTCCAGTGTAACGCCCAGCATTTCTTCGGTATCCAGATAAGCAAAGAACCCATCGCCATCCAGCCCATGCCCCCCACCGTCCATGATGACATGCAAACCGGCTTCTTCAGCCTGGTGGATGGCAGCCTGCATATCATCCACGATCAAACCAAAATGATGCACGCCGTATCCATGTTCTTTCACAAAATCAGCATAGACGGTATCACCCCATTGCATTTCGATCAATTCAACACGGGTTGTACCAAAATAGGAAAGCGCTACACGCATGGAGTATTCGGTATCTTTCCCATGATAGGTCATATGTTTTAGCAGGGGACGTTCATAACGATAAAAATGCCAGGGTCCAATACCAAACATCTTGTAATAGCTTTCAACCGTTTTATCCAGATCTTTTACTACCAGAGCTACCTGGGTAACCCCATTATTGAGAAAAGGTAATTTCGTTGTATCAATTGATTGTCCGGGAATCATCAGCACTCCAATAAAATTGTAAGTATTGAAACAAATATTATTATACCTGCGTGGATAAGGGATGGGAAAAACCGTTCAGCAGAAAAGCACCAGGGAGTTATCCTCCATCCATACCGGCATTTGCCAGAGAAACCTAAAAACAAAAAGCAATCTGCCAGGTATGTCAAACAGCTTCTGTCTATCAACGACTCCGATTTGTGCGAGATCACCCTGCAGAAGATCACTATTTTGTCACAGGGTAAATCCAGACTATTGAATTAGAACATATATTCTATTATAATAAGCGTATGAGGCTAACAGGTGATTGGTATGAAAGACTTTCCTATTGTGCCAGTTTCGGGGCAAGTTTCGCTGCTTATTTCCCCTTCCATCACATTGCCCTACCTGATGGAAATCATCGCAAAACTTGCCATGCAAAATCAGGTGTTGATCCTGGATGGAGGAAATTGCTTTGATGGGTATACCCTGACACGCGCATTGCGTTCCAACACCGCAGATGTGCAGGCGGTTCTTGAAAGAATACTTTTGAGTCGTATTTTTACCTGTTATCAAATGGCAACCATGCTGGAAACCTGCCCGCGTGAGCAAAAACCTCTGATGGTGCTGGATATCCTTTCCACATTCCTGGATGAGAATGTAAAACTGTCCATTCGCAAACAGCTTTTTCGAAATTGCCTTGCACATCTGCAGCATCTCAGCCAGACCGCTCCGGTTTTTGTGTGGGCACGCTATCGTTCTTCAGCAGTGATAGGCGATGGAGGTATGCTGGATACTCTCAAAGATTCCGCTGATGCGATCTGGCATTTTGAAACTCCCGAATCGGCTGTTGTTCAGCCTTCATTGTTTGGATAAGTATTTGAAGGAGAAAAGTTTTAATAAGGAGAAAAGTTTTAATTATGGGTAGAACATTATCTTCGACAACGCAGACCTTTTTGCAAGAAGAAGGTGCACTCGGTCGTTTTCGCCGGGCACTTCGTAAAAGCGATCAACAGGCCTTCGATGAATTATTCGATGCTGCACAGCAGCATATCTCCGCTGCAGCTTATGCTTCTCACCTCTTGCCATTTGAAAGCATGCTGCTTTCCATGTTACTCGAAGAGCATAAAGAAGTCACGCGGCTGCGGCAAGTGGTTAATGAGTTGTTGGAGATGCATGCCTGAAGTAAAGGGTTGGCTTCTGGACCTTTTTGAAGATCCTGTGGATGATGTGGTACTGTATCTCATTGCAAAAAAAGGACAACGCTACCGTCTGCATTATGCCCTCCCCATCACTTTTTATGCCATGGGAAGCAACGAAGACTTGCGTGCCTTATGGCGTTTTTTGACCGCGCAAACTCCTCGCCCTACGCTACATCGAGAGAAACGTCTGGATGTATTCAGCAAGCAGGAAGAAACCGTACTGGCGATCACGACCCAAAAAGCAGTGGATGAGCGCCCTCTATTTGAAAAGGTTGCGCGTACTTTTCCATACCTGTCTTATGCTGATGCTGATATCCAGCTTTCTTTACGCTTTGCAGCCACAACAGGGGTTTACCCGCTGGCTTATTGCCAGGTGGTTTTTGATCAGGATAATACAGTTACACATATCAAACCGCTGGAAGAAGCCTGGGCTCTGCTGCCAGCTGATATTCCTTTCCACATCATGAGCCTCACCCCCGATCAAGATCCCCATCATACACAACCTCACCAGCTATTTGTAGATGTTGCAAAATATCATTTTACATTTTCCCTGCAGCCAGAGCACGGATTGCTCATCAATCTCAATTCCCTTCTGATGCGTTATGATCCTG
>JBDKSY010000067.1:0-10244 GCA_039680395.1 Anaerolineaceae bacterium
CTTTCTATGGCATTGCTACCATGATCATGAATATCCCTGGTGGATGGTGGGCGGATAAGAAAGGTGAGCGTTCTGGCATCGTCCTTGGTTACCTGTTTACCTTTGCTGGTCTGGTTGTATTCCTGGAAGCAAACAGCTTCTGGGGTTACTGCGCCTGCTGGGTCTTGTTTGGGTTGGGTGATGGAATGATGGGTCCGGCTTATCAGTCGCTCATCAGCAAAGCTGTGCCAGAAAAAGTGCGTGGAACTGCATTTGGCCTAATGAGCACCAGTCTGGGTATATTCTCTTTACCAGCACCAGCTATAGGTGGACAAATATACGAAAAAGCCAGCCCACGGGTGCCGTTCTACATAACCGCTGCGGTATCTATCGCGACGATCATCCCCGTTTGGTTTAAATTTAAGATAACGCCAAATGAGAGGAAAAAAATCGAAGCTGCAGGATTTACGAATGGTGAATCTACAACAGTGAACGAAAAATAAAGTTGTAAAAAAATATTTTCTTTCAACAGGGTGAATGAGGTTCCTTTCACCCTGTTGATTTTATATCGAGAACATAAAGAAAAAGTAAGAAAAATCACAGAAGAGTAGGGTGAGATGATATACTCGAGAGATTAAAGGGTTCAGGTGAAGCATGCATCAGCGCAAGAATTCGATCATCTGGGGAAAATGCTATCGAGAATTTAGATTGATAGCAAAAAGCGAGAATTTGACAATGAAAGAGGATCATGAATTACCTATCTCAGTAGGAAAGAATACACTTACCTTCACCACACATCCATTTAGTTCTTTAATGGTTAACAAAAAGATCAGCGCCATTTCGAACTTCGATCGGTGGAGGTTTGTAAATGCGTAGTTGGTTTTCGAAGTACCTGCCTTTAAACAGCTTTAATCGGAACACCAGGCTATTTCTCACCGCAACGATCATTGACGGTGTGATCTATAGCACTTTACAACTTTTTTATAATTTTTTCATTCTCTCGCGTGGGTTTGATCGTGAATTCCTGGGTGTGATGAATTCTATACCATCCTTTGCAGCGCTATTCCTGGGAATTCCGATGGGTATGCTTTCAGACAAGCTGGGCAGGCGGAAAGCCATGCTTACTGGATTGTTTTTCCAGGTGTGTGGCATGTCAATCACACTTTTAGCTCAACCAAAATGGCTTTTGATCGTGGGAAGTATTATTTATGGGGCTGGGAATAACCTATATGTGCTCAGCCATGCTCCTTTCATGATGTCAGTGACAAACAGGGATAATCGTGGTTTGCTGTTCAGTCTGAATTCAGGTTTATCCACTTTATCTGGGGCTGCGGGGAGCCTGTTCGCAGGACAACTACCGGTTGTTGTCGCTCCGTTGATCCATGCAGAAGTTGGCAGCACTACAGTTTATCAAACCATCTTGCTGAGTGCAGTCCTTCTTGGTGCTTTCTCTTTGCTGCCCATTTTCTTGATCAAGGAGCCGGATAGAATTGAAGCGACAAAAACTCGAAGTGAAAATTGGTCTCAATTGGTGGGATTGTTCAAACAATCCATTACCTGGAAACTTGTAGCTCCCCAATTGATCATTGGATTTGGTGCTGCGATACTGATCCCATACATGAACCTCTTTTTTGCATATACTTTTTCGATGCCAGAAAATGAGATCGGGATTCTCTTCAGTCTCTCCTCGTTGCTAATGGGAGCGGGGATTATCATTGGTCCTATTATTGAGCGAAAAATTCACGGGAAGATCAAGACTGTTGTTTTGACCCAGGCCAGCAGCCTGATATTTCTGATATTTTTAGGATTTATTCCTGTGAAGTGGGTGGCAGAAGTCAGTTTTCTGGCGCGTGGTGTGTTAATGAATATTGCTACTCCATTTTATTCAGCTTTTGCAATGGAACAGACCGCATCTGAATCACAGGGCACGTTTAACAGCATGCTGAATATTTCATGGACATTGGGATGGGCAGTTGGTCCGTTATTATCTGGTATGGTTCAAGATATTGCTGGTTTTCAACCACTTTTCATAACCACTACAATTCTTTATAGTATAGGTTGCCTGATCACCTGGAAATTCTTTAACCGCAGCGAAGTAAATTCCATTGGAAAAGAAAAAGTGTATGAAATCGAACAAACAATTTCTTGATCTGGTAAAACATTGGGATCAACGTCCATTCCGGATGGTTGTACTTGGAGATACTCACATCCCTGATAGAATACGCATTTTACATCCTGAATTGATCGCTTCTATTCGTACCCAGAAACCAGATGGGATCATCCACACAGGTGATATTTGCCACATTGAAGTAGTGGAAATGTTGGATCAAATCGCACCAGTGCTGGCAGTGAGAGGGAATAGAGATCTATTTATTTCAGACCATCTTCCTACACAGGTCAACTTTTCTATCCATGATATGAAAATCACATGCCTGCATGGTCATGGAAGACCGTTATTTTATTTGGTTGATAAAGCTTATTTTATGGTAACAGGGCGGCAGCAAAGGTTTACAATGCCATGGATAGAACGGCATTTTACTTCATCGCAAATAATCATCTACGGTCATACACATATCATGAGAAATCAAAGGATTGGTGAACAGCTCTTCTTCAACCCTGGTTCACCAACAAAATCAGCTTTTGATGGTGGCGTATTAACGTATGGCGTGCTTGATATCTTCTCTGATGGGAAGATTGAATCTCGATTCCAAAACCTTTCGGGGTGGAGGAGGAATGGCAGAGATTGGGAGAAAGAGAATATCTAATAATCATTAAATACCTTAAAAGTACTTGACCATGACATAGATAATTGTTATAATCACGGTTTGCATGTCAATTATCTTAGCGAACTTATGTATTCCTTGCCTGGTATCGAAAAAGAACAGGTTTAACAGCTTAGGAGAGAACGAATGGCTTCAACTTTGCCCGTAAAGTCATACGCGCGCATTCCAGATATATTTCCCCTCCCAAACCTAATCGAAGTCCAGCTTGACTCCTTTCGGAGGCTTAAAACCGAGGGTTTAGCGGACCTATTTCACGAGATATCGCCGATCGAATCTTATAACAAAGGGATGAAACTGGTTTTCCCTAGTCGAACGGAAGAATCGCGTGAATTCGATTTGAAATTCCGGTTTGGTGAGCCTAAACATTCAATTGAAGAGTGTATTGAAAGAGATTTTACCTATTCAAGCCCCTTATATGTTTCTGTACTTTTAATGGGCAGTGAAGTACCTGAGCCGATCAAACAGGATATATTCCTGGGTGATTTCCCTGAAATGACAGAAAAGGGTACTTTTATTATCAATGGCACCGAGCGTGTAGTTGTATCTCAGTTGATCCGATCTCCTGGAGTTTATTTTGAAGCTCCCATTGACCGGGCAACTGGTTACCGCCTTGCTACTGGAAAACTTATCCCTGACCGTGGCGCCTGGATGGAGTTTGAAACACGCAAGAATGATTACATCATTCTTAAATTCAATCGTAAGCGTGTTGTACCAATTACCATCTTTCTGCGGGCACTTGCTGCTGTTGATGATGGTCTTGAAGATTCTCCATTAAAGACAGGAACAGATGAGGAATTAATTGATCTATTCAAAGATGTTGATAACAACGTAGATCGTCTGTTCATACCATCCACTTTAAAACAGGAACCCGAATGGGATCTCAGCTCAAAAATAACGGTTGCTGAAGCTGCGTTATTGGAATTCTTCAAGCGTATGCGACCAGGTGATCCGGTCACGGTTGATAATGCACGCCAATTCCTTGAAGAACAACTTTTTGATCAACGACATTATGACCTGGAAAAAGTTGGCCGGTATAAGCTCAATCAAAAGCTTGACCTAACCGATCGTATTCCAGTCTCCCATCGAACGATCACCAAGTGGGATATTGTTTATCTTGTTCGCCGCATGATCGAAATCAACAACGAGCAGAAAGATAAAGATGATATTGACCACCTGGGGAACCGCCGCGTCAAAACAGTAGGGGAGTTGATCCAGAATAAGCTCCGAATTGGTTTACGACGCATGGAGCGAGTGATCAAAGAGCGCATGTCTATCCGAGACCAGGAAGCTCTATCTCCTGTGAGTCTGGTAAACATTCGACCGGTTGTGGCTGCATTGCGTGAATTCTTCGGTTCAAGTCAGTTATCTCAATTCATGGATCAAACCAACCCATTGGCAGAACTTCGCCATAAGCGAACACTTTCCGCATTGGGTCCTGGTGGTTTACGTCGTGAGCGTGCTGGTTTCGATGTACGCGATGTTCACCACTCGCATTATGGCCGCATCTGCCCAATTGAAACACCTGAAGGTCCAAACATTGGTTTGATCGGTCGCCTGGCTTCTTTTGCCCGGGTGAACGAATATGGTTTTATCGAGACGCCTTATCGCCGGGTAGTGCGACAATTGACTATTAGTGATAAACGGTTGAATGGCCGTAAACTGGCGAAAGCAATTGAAAGCCAGGTCGAAGATGATCTGAACCCTCGCACTGGTGAGGTAATTAGAACAAAAGAAGAAAAACTTAAGGGATACGAAAACCTGATTCCAAAGGTCGGTGATCGGATCTCTAAAGATAGTATTAAAGTGATCAAAGAATTAGGAGTAACTACAATCTTCATAGAGCCTTATGTAACTGAAGATGTAGATTATCTATCCGCTGATGCAGAAGACAAGTACAAGATCGCTCAAGCAAACTCTATTTTGACAGAGCATAGCGAGTTTGCCGAAAATCGAATTTCTGCACGCTATTACTCCGACTTCATTATTGTTGATCCTAATGAAGTAGATTATATGGATATTGCACCGCATCAAGTTGTGGGTGTGAGTGCTTCTCTTATTCCATTCCTGGAGCATGATGATGCCAACCGAGCTTTGATGGGTTCGAACATGCAGGCACAGGCAGTTCCATTGATCAACCCTGATATTCCGTTGATCTCTACGGGTATGGAAAAATACGCTGCCCTTGATTCAGGGCAGGTGGTTACCGCTGACGAGGATGGAGAGGTTGTCTCAGTTTCTGGATCGAAGATTGTCGTAAGGAACAGTGAAGGTCAATTGCATGAATACAATCTTCGAAAGTACCAGCGCTCCAATCAGAGCACCTGTATTGACCAGAGACCAGCTGTTACCAAAGGACAGCGAGTAGAGCATGGCAAAGTTCTTGCTGATAGCTCATCTACTGTGAGTGGTAATCTGGCTTTAGGTCAAAATGTTGTGGCTGCATTCTTGTCATGGGAAGGCGGCAACTTCGAAGACGCCATTCTGATCTCTGAACGGATGGTGCAGGAAGATAAATTCACCTCTATCCATATTGAAAAATATGAAGTTGAAGCACGTGATACCAAATTAGGCCCAGAAGAAATCACCCGTGACATTCCAAATGTAGGTGATGAAGCGATCAAAGACCTGGATGAAAAAGGTATCATTCGCATAGGTGCAGAGGTTGGTCCAAACGATATTTTGGTAGGCAAGATCACGCCAAAAGGTGAAAAAGAGTTAACCCCAGAAGAACGTCTGCTGCGTGCCATTTTTGGTGAAAAATCTCGTGATGTGAAAGATACTTCCTTACGTATGCCACATGGTGAACGTGGGAAGGTGGTTGATGTGCGAGTGTTCACCAGAGAAGACAGTGATGATCTTTCAGCCGGTGTTGAAACCATGGTACGTGTTTCTGTGGCACAACGTCGAAAGCTCACGGCTGGCGATAAAATGGCTGGACGCCATGGAAACAAAGGTGTAGTTTCTCGTGTTGTTCCTGTAGAAGACATGCCGTTCCTGGAAGATGGTACGCCAGTTGATATCATTCTCAATCCTTTGGGTGTGCCTGGCCGTATGAACATTGGTCAGGTATTGGAAACACATCTGGGATGGGCTGCAAAAGAACTGGGATTTCGAGCTATTACACCTGTATTTGATGGTGCAAATGAAAATGAAATTGAAGCTGAACTGGCTCGTGGCTGGTTAATGGAACAGGCATGGAAAGAAGCAGGAGAAAAAGCCTGGGAATGGATCAAGGATAAAGAAGTAGATCCTGAGCAGATCAAAGATGATGACGAAGTACGGATGCTTTACCTGGAAGAAACCTTTTCTAATAAAGGTATTGATTTCGGGAAATATATGGATGATCCACTGTACACTCGCCGAGAGACACTAAAGCTTTGGCTCATAGATCAAGGATTTGATCCAGAAGAATTCCTGGAATTCGAAAATGTTCCGATCGGTGCAGCCTTTGATCGTGATATTGATAAAAAAGCAATTGGTGTCTGTCTGAGGATCTGGTTAAAGCAACAAGGTATTGATACTGACCAGAAGCTGGATGATGAAGTTCGAGTGATTGCAGAGACCTTGACAAAGGAAACAGGAAAACCGTTACCCATTCTTGGAAAACAGATCCTTTGGGATGGAAAAAATGGTACTCCTTATGACCAACCAGTGACTGTTGGTGTGGTAACTATGTTGAAACTGCACCACCTGGTTGAAGATAAAGTACACGCTCGTTCAACTGGTCCTTACAGCCTGGTCACACAGCAACCACTGGGTGGTAAAGCTCAATTTGGTGGTCAACGTTTTGGTGAAATGGAAGTGTGGGCGCTTGAAGCTTACGGCGCGGCTTACACACTGCAAGAAATGCTGACGGTAAAATCGGATGATGTTCAGGGACGTGTAAACACCTATGAAGCTATCGTCAAAGGTGAGACAATTGAAGAACCAAGTCTGCCAGCTTCGTTCAGAGTTTTGGTAAAAGAGCTGCAGAGCCTCGGTTTAGCAGTTGAAGCTGTAATGGATAATGGTGAAGTCATTCGATTTGGAAAAGATGAAGAGCGTGTTCATCCACCGAAGGTAGGAACAGGTTTACTTGGCCTGGGTATGGATTATGAGGAAGGCGGATTATTGTAAGTTTTCTTGACGGGCAATTTTGCTCGTGTTATAATCGCCTACCGTTGTCTCATTTATGGGATTTTTATCCCTGTGCGAAGGAAATGCGGCGAGGCCATCAATGAAGCAGATGGCCTCGTTTAATGAAAATAATAATAAAGGCGTAACAGCCGCAAGAATTTCGGAGGAAAAAGGTGCCAACCATCAATCAAATGATCCGCAAGGGTCGCCAGAATAAGAAGGCAAAAAGTAAAAGCCCAGCTTTGCAATATACCTTCAATACTATGAATCACCGCCGAACCCGACAGGCGGAAGGTTCGCCACAGAAGCGTGGAGTATGTACTGTTGTGCGTACGATGACACCCAAGAAACCAAACTCAGCGCTGCGTAAGATTGCCCGTGTGCGTCTTTCGAATGGCATTGAGGTTACTGCGTACATTCCTGGTGAAGGTCATTCATTGCAGGAGCACTCAGTTGTATTGGTGCGTGGTGGTCGTGTAAAAGACCTGCCTGGTGTTCGTTATCATATCGTGCGTGGAACCCTGGATACGACAGGTGTTGCAAAACGCAGCCAGGGCCGTTCGAAATACGGTTCAAAACGACCAAAGGCTTAATAGCCGATAAAATGTGGAGATAGACAGAACATGAGACGTATTAGTCCTGAAAAACGGGAAGTAACTCCCGATGTACGTTACAACAGTGAAGTCGTGCAACATTTCATCAATCGAATTTTTTCCCGTGGGAAGAAAAGCACTGCAACTTCGCAATTCTATGATGCCATGGATATTGTAAAAGAAAAATCTGGTCGCGAACCCATGGAAGTGTTGGATACAGCAATCAAGAATGTTGGACCAATGATGGAAGTTCGACCACGTCGTGTTGGTGGTGCTACATATCAGGTTCCAATCGAAGTGGCTCCAGAGCGACGTCTTACACTCGCAATGCGATGGATCATTGCAGCTTCTCGTGCCCGCACTGGAAAATCATACGCTGAAAAATTGAGTGGTGAAATTCTTGACGCTGCCTCTAACCAGGGCGCAGCGGTACGCAAACGTGAAGAAACTCACAAGATGGCAGAAGCCAACCGCGCGTTCTCGCATTACCGCATGTAATTTAGACATTTAGAATTAATTTTAGAAGTTGGTAAATATGCCCCGTCAGTTTCCTATGGAGAAGTATCGTAATATTGGCATCATTGCTCATATTGATGCCGGTAAAACTACGACTACTGAAAGAATTTTATTTTATACTGGTAAAACATACCGATTAGGTTCTGTTGATGATGGAACCACAGTAACTGACTGGATGGCTCAAGAAAGAGAACGTGGTATCACCATTGTCTCGGCTGCAGTTACTGCAGAGTGGAAAGGGTATCAGATCAATGTCATTGATACTCCTGGACACATTGATTTCACTGCAGAAGTACAACGCTCTCTACGGGTTTTGGATGGCGGTGTAGTAGTTTTTGATGCCACCCAGGGTGTTGAACCCCAAAGTGAAACCGTTTGGCGCCAGGCCGACCGATATGGCGTACCTCGTATCTGTTTTATCAATAAAATGGACCGTATTGGTGCATCCTATGAGGATTCTATCCAATCGATCAAGCAACGTTTAGGCGCGAATCCCATCGCCATGCAAATTCCCATTGGCACCGAAAGCGAATTTCATGGTGTGGTTGATCTATTAACGCGCCAGGCTTTTATTTGGGAAGACGAACAAGGGAAAGATTACGGAATTGCTGATATTCCCTATGATTTGAAAGACCTGGTAGAAGAGCGTAGGGCGGTTATGGTCGAACAGATCGCCGAGCTTGATGATGCACTGACTGTAAAATTCCTCGAAGATCGTGAGATCAGTGTACAAGAGTTAAAAGCCGCTCTCCGCAAGATTGTCATAAGCAATCAAGGCACTCCAGTGTTTTGCGGATCTTCTTTGAAGAATAAAGGCGTACAGCCTGTTTTGGATGCGGTTATAGATTATCTACCATCTCCGTTGGATGTTCCGCATGTTCAAGGAACGCATCCAGAAACGGATAAAGTGGTTGAACTTCCAAGCGAAGATTCAGCACCGCTAAGCTCTCTCGTCTTTAAAATTGTTACCGATCCTTACGTTGGAAGATTAGCGTATTTCCGTGTTTATTCAGGGATCATGAAGCAGGGTGAAATGGTATACAACCCTGTGAAACGCAAACGAGAGCGAATAGGCCGTTTACTTCGCATGTATGCTGATCGTCGAGAAGATGTAGATGAAGTGTACGCGGGTGATATCGCTGCAACTCTTGGTCTGAAAGAGAGCTTTACTGGCGATACATTGTGCAATATTGCTCATCCAGTTATCCTTGAAAATATCAGTTTCCCCGAACCGGTAATATCAATTGCTATTGAGCCAAAGACGACCGAGGATCAAGACAAGATGGCTGAAGCGTTAAAGAAGCTATCTGAAGAAGATCCAACATTTAAAGTACGAACAGATGAAATAACAGGTCAAACACTCATTTCTGGTATGGGAGAGTTGCATCTGGATGTGATTGTTGACCGAATGCTGCGTGAGTTTAGAGTGCAGGCAAATGTTGGCAAGCCACGCGTGGCTTACCATGAGACCATCACTAAACAAATTAAAGAATATTCATATAAGTATGTCCGCCAAACAGGTGGGCACGGACAATATGGTCATGTTGTTTTCAATATGGAACCTCTTGAACGGGGCAGTGGAATTATCTTCCAAAGCAAGGTCGTTGGTGGTTCTGTACCGAAAGAATACGTTCCAGCAGTAGAAAAAGGCGTAATGGAAGCCTCTGAAAGTGGTGTTTTAGCTGGATATCCGATGACCGATATCAAAGTAACACTGGTTGATGGTTCATTTCATGAAGTAGATTCAAGCGAAATGGCATTCAAGATGGCAGCAATATTTGCCTTCAAAGAAGCATCAGAAAAAGCTGCGCCTGTATTGCTTGAGCCTATTATGAAAGTAGAAGTGAGTGTCCCCGAAGAATATCTCGGAGATGTTTTAGGACAGCTTAGTTCTCGTAGGGGAATGATCACTGGTACAGAAATGCGTCATGGTAACGCTCAATCTGTCCATGCTTTTGTACCCATGGCTGAAATGTTCGGTTATGCAACTGAATTGCGTTCAATTACTCAAGGACGTGGTATTTTCACTATGGAATTTGATCATTACGCCCCGGTGACGAGCGCCATTGCAGAAAAGATACTCAATAAGTAATAATTATTATTTGTTAAGAACTTCGAAGGAGAAGGAAGATGGCGAAGCAGAAATATGATAGGTCAAAGCCACATTTAAATATCGGTACCATGGGACACATTGACCATGGTAAGACAACACTGACGGCTGCAATCACGAAGTATTGTGGTTTCTTAGGTGGGGCAG
>JBDKSY010000068.1:0-5239 GCA_039680395.1 Anaerolineaceae bacterium
GACCAATACCAACTGGCAGAATTATGGTGGTGAATCAACCTTATCGTATCTTTCTCAAATGCTTGGGTTGACTGTTCAAAATTTCCTTTCCGCTGCTTCTGGAATGGTTATCGCAGTGGCATTCATTCGGGCATTTGCAAGGCACAACACACAAAGACTGGGAAATTTCTGGGTAGACCTTACCAGAAGTGTCCTTTATATCTTGCTCCCGTTTTCCCTTGTGCTTTCGATATTTCTTGTTTCACAGGGTGTTGTTCAAACATTTTCGAATTCAATTTCTGCCAGCCTGATACAACCTTTCACGAATACAAATGGTCAAATGATCAACCAACAAATGATCTCTGTAGGTCCTGTTGCTTCACAACTGGCTATCAAGCACCTTGGAACAAATGGGGGTGGTTTCTTCAACGCCAACGCTGCCCATCCCTTTGAAAACCCAAACGCATTGACAAATTTCGTCCTCATTCTTGCTGAATCGATCATCCCGGCAGCTTTCCCATACACATTTGGAAAAATGGTCGGTGACACTAAGCAAGGCTGGGTGATATTGATCGCCATGATCATTCTCCTGTGTGTTTTTTCTGGTGTTACATACGCCGCGGAATCAACAAGCAATCCATTTCTGGCAAAACTTAGAGTGGATCAGGTTTCAACTGATGACAATCCGGGTGGGAATATGGAAGGGAAAGAAGTCCGGTTTGGCATCGCCCCATCAGCACTTTTTGCCACCGTTACAACAGCTACTTCTACAGGTGCCGTAGATAGTATGCATGATTCATACATGCCTTTAGGTGGCTTAAGTCTCCTCATGATGATGCAATTTGGCGAAGTTGTTCTTGGCGGGGTGGGTTCAGGTTTATATGGCATGCTCGTTTTTGTGATCGTAGCTGTTTTTGTGGCAGGTCTTATGGTTGGTCGCACTCCAGAATACCTGGGCAAGAAAATCGAACCTTTCGAAATGAAAATGGCAGTGCTGGTTATTCTGATCATGCCAATCGTTGTTCTGGGATTCACTGCGCTGGCATCCTTCACCCAGGCAGGACAGGCAGGTATCACAAATCCTGGACCACATGGGTTCAGTCAGATCCTTTATGCGTTCACTTCACAAGGAAACAATAATGGCAGCGCGTTCGCTGGTCTTTCAGGGAATTCACCTTTTTACAACCTGGCTGGTGCTGCTGCCATGTTGATTGGTCGCTTTTGGCTGGCAATTCCAACCCTTGCGTTGGCTGGTTCGCTGGCTTCAAAAAAGAAAGCGGTGGCAGGTGCTGGCACATTATCCACAACTTCACCACTTTTTATTGGCTGGCTGATTGCCATCGTAATCGTGGTAGGCGCGTTGAATTTTGTGCCCGCTCTGGCGTTAGGACCAATCATCGAGCATTTGTTACTGATAGGTGCATGAAATGAAGTCAAATATTAAGAAATCGCGCTCTTCTTATAGATCACTTTACCGGAGGGCATTCCTTGATGCCTTTATCAAGCTGAACCCGCGGAAGATGGTAAAGAATCCCGTTATGTTCGTCGTTGAAGTCGGGAGTGTTCTAACCACCGCTATATGGATCCAATCCATTCTTGGCAAAGGTGAAACAGAACCCTGGTTTGTGGGAATGATCTGTGTCTGGCTCTGGTTCACGGTGCTGTTTGCCAATTTTTCTGAAGCTCTTGCAGAAGGGAGGGGAAAAGCACAGGCTGAGTCGTTGCGTCGCACAAGGAAAGAAACCAACGCAAAAAAAATAGCAAAAGTACCAGCCAAAAGCATGCACCCACAAGAATTTACACTTACACCCTCATCAACTCTACGCCAGAGAGATCTATATCTAGTGGAAGCTGGCGATATTCTTCCCGCTGATGGGGAAGTCATTGAAGGGATTGCATCAGTTGATGAATCTGCAGTTACCGGTGAATCAGCCCCTGTTATCCGTGAATCTGGAGGTGACCGCAGCGCCGTAACTGGCGGAACACGCCTTCTTTCAGACTGGCTGGTCGTGCAAGTTTCTGCGAACCCGGGTGAAGGCTTCTTGGACCGGATGATCAACCTGGTTGAAGGAGCAAAGCGTCAAAAGACCCCCAATGAAATTGCATTGAGCATCCTGCTGGCTTCTTTTACGATCATTTTCTTAATGGTCTGTATTACCCTTTTACCATTTTCCCTGTTCAGTATTCGAGCTGCCGGTCAGGGTACGCCGATCACCATCACCGTTCTGGTGGCGTTACTTGTCTGCCTTATTCCTACTACAATCGGTGGCTTACTTTCAGCCATTGGCATTGCTGGAATGGATCGTTTGATCCAACGGAATGTTATCGCTCTTTCGGGGCGCGCCGTCGAAGCAGCTGGTGATGTTGATGTATTACTGCTTGATAAAACCGGCACCATTACACTGGGTAACCGGCAAGCAGTTGAATTCATTCCTATTGGTAATACCAGCCCTAGTGTACTGGCAGAAGCTGCGCAATTATCCTCGCTGGCGGATGAGACACCCGAAGGTCGTTCAATTGTCATTCTAGCCAAAGAGAAATACGGGCTACGGGGGAGAACTCTCACTCCATCTGAAACAGCTCCAGAAGGAATGCACTTCATCCCCTTCACTGCACAAACTCGCATGAGTGGTGTGGATTTCGATGGTGTTCATATCCGCAAAGGTTCTCCTGAAGCAATATATGAATACCTGGCTGTAAATGGATCTTCAAACTCTATGGAACTGTCTCAGGTTGTTGATTCAATCGCTCGAAGCGGTGGAACACCTCTGGTTGTTGTTCGCAATAGCATTCCACTGGGTGTTATTCATCTGAAAGATATAGTTAAAGGGGGTCTTAAAGAGCGCTTCGCACAACTTAGGCGGATGGGGATCAAGACAGTGATGATCACGGGCGATAATCCGCTTACTGCGGCAGCCATTTCTGCAGAAGCAGGTGTGGATGATTTCCTTGCGCAAGCTACACCAGAGAAAAAGTTATCATTGATCCGGCAGTACCAGGATGCCGGTAAGCTTGTGGCCATGACCGGCGATGGAACAAATGACGCACCCGCGCTGGCTCAGGCAGATGTCGCAGTGGCGATGAACACAGGAACTCAACCGGCAAGAGAAGCTGCCAATATGGTTGACCTGGATAGCAACCCAACGAAGCTCATTGAAATCGTTGAGATTGGTAAACAACTGCTTATGACCAGGGGATCTTTAACCACTTTTAGCATTGCCAACGATGTCTCAAAATACTTCGCCATCATTCCAGCAGCTTTTTCTACAACATATCCACGGCTCAGTGCTCTAAACCTGATGCATCTCAGCTCGCCGGAGAGTGCAATCCTCTCAGCCGTGATCTTCAACGCGTTGATCATTATTGCCCTCATTCCACTTGCATTGAAGGGAGTGCCCTATCGAGCAGTAGGCGCAGAGCAACTATTGCGCGATAACCTGCTGATCTATGGTTTGGGTGGTTTGATCACACCATTTATTGGAATCAAGTTGATTGACATGCTGCTGACTTTAACTGGGCTTTTCCATTGAAAAAAGGAAAGGTGAATAAACATGAAAATCTTACGCTTAATTTCTCGATGGCTCTCTCTCTATCTGCTGGTTGGGATTTTCTTTGTCGCGCTTTTTTGGGAAGAAAATTTAAAAGTAAATCTGTTCTTCCACAAAATAATTGCCGTTGCCATTCTCTTGAGCTTCTGCTATCTGATCATTCAATGGGTGAATCATCACAAAGAGAATTTCCTGGTTTCTCAAGATTATCGCATTCAGGACACGCCACAATTGAGAAATCATTTTGAAGATCATAACGATATTTCGGAGAAGCAATAATGAGACAGCTAAAACCTGCGGTAATGTTATTCATAACCTTCACAATCCTTACTGGGATCATCTACCCGGCAGTGATAACTGGCCTGGCACAATTGATCTTCCCTCATCAAGCGAACGGCAGCTTGATAATAAGGGATGGACAGATTATTGGATCGGAACTGATTGGACAGCAATTTAATGATCTCAAATATTTTTGGGGAAGACCATCAGCTACCATTGATGCACCATATGATGCCTCTCATTCTGGAGGTTCGAATTTGAGTGCAGTGAATCCAGAACTCGAAAAACGAGTGCAAACACGTATCCAAACCCTTCGCGATGCAGACCCTGAAAATATACAGTTAATTCCAGTTGATCTGGTAACCTCTTCAGCAAGTGGTCTTGATCCAAATATCAGTGTTGCATCTGCAGAGTATCAGGCTGCAAGGGTAGCCAGGGCACGTGACCTACCCATCGCTCAGATGGATGCATTGATCAAGCAATATACGCATAACCGTATATTGGGTATCTTTGGCGAAAGAACCATTAATGTCCTTGAAATTAATCTTGCGCTAGATGAGCTACAATAAAACCATGAACGAGGATTTCAAGCGCCCTGATCCAGACGAATTACTGGCTCGGATACATTCTGAAGAGGAACGTGCGAAGCATGGGAAATTAAAGATATTCCTGGGGTATGTTGCAGGAGTGGGAAAAACGTACGCCATGCTGGAAGCTGCGCATCAACGCCTTGAAGAAGGGGTAGATATTGTGGTTGGGTATGTAGAGACGCATGGCCGGAAAGAGACAGAAGCACTTCTTGCCGGTCTTGAAGTCCTTCCCAGGTGCGAGACGGAATACCGCGGCATCAAGCTCACTGAAATGGATATTGATGCAGTGATCAGGCGTCATCCAAAGATCGTGCTGGTAGATGAACTCGCCCATACCAACAACCCTGGTTCCCGGCATCCCAAACGCTATCAGGATGTCGAAGAAGTATTGAAGGCTGGTATAGATGTGTATTCAACAGTCAATATCCAGCATCTTGAGAGCCTTTCAGATATTGTTCAGCAAATAACGGGGGTTGTGGTCAGAGAAAAGATCCCAGACCGAATAATTGATGAAGCGGATGAAATCGAACTTATTGACCTGCCAACCGATGAACTTCTAAAAAGGCTGCAGGATGGCAAGGTTTATATTTCTGATCAGGCAATGCGCGCTTTAGAGAAATTCTTTCGCAAGGGTAACTTGACTGCACTAAGAGAACTTTCTTTACGCCGCGCTGCTGACCGTGTTGATAGTCAGATGTTAAGCTATATGCAAACCAAAGCAATCCCAGGGCCCTGGCCAGCCACCGAACGGATCCTTGTATGCATCAGCTCTCATCCAATGGGTGAACGGCTTATTCGTTCTGGCCGGAGGTTGGCAGACGATCTCAATGCAGAATGGTATGT
>JBDKSY010000069.1:0-16455 GCA_039680395.1 Anaerolineaceae bacterium
GCTGCATAGTTCATCCCGCCCCCATCTACATAGCGGGTACCATCGGGCGTGATGATGGTATCTTTGGTGTAGTTCCCTGCATAAATTACGTCGTATTGTTTTGTTGTGTTGACCATTATATTTTCCCTGATGAGTAGAATAGTTTTGGATTACCTGCTTCAATATATCAATGGCTTCCTGTAACCAACAAAGAGAGTACAGGAATATGGATACAAAGGGATATGCCGGGCAATACCCAATGCAACCAATTTATGAGATACAACCACATCCCACTGTAAGAATTATTTTTACAGAGCCAAACGAACTGATCATAAATACCTGTTGAAGGTGTCTTAATTTATGAAGACACCTTCACTCTAGTTGATTATATACCAGCTTCATCCAAAGCGTGATGGCAGCTACAATCTTCCACCTGTGGATACGATTGCAGCCAACCAGAAAACAGCCTTGAAATTATATCCCCCGAATTTTTTACCGCTTGCATTACTTCTGTTACCGTGAGGTTGCCTTCCATGCCGGCCGCAAAGTTACTGGCAAAGCCAACGGTGGCATAGCAGATAGCAAGTTCACGAGCCAGGGCAACCTCTGGGTAATTGGTTTGACCCACCAGGTCAATACCCAACCGCCTTGCCATTTCGATTTCTGCCCGGGTTTCAAAACGTGGACCATCGAAGCAACCATACACCGCACCTGATTTCAGATCAATATTCATTTCCTTTGCTACCTTCAATAACTGTTGATGGATGGTAGCACAATAGGGATCGGTCATATCAACATGCATCAATTTCCCATCCAGCGGGTAAAAAGTATCTTTCCTGCCGGTGCTGAAATTGATGAACTGGTTTACCAGAACCAGCGTGCCTGGAGGAAAAGAACGCGATATGCTGCCACTGACGCTGGTGGATAAAATGCGCTTTACCCCCAGAAGATGGAGGGCAAAAATATTCGCCTGAAAATTAATTTGAGAGGGTGCCAGGGCATGTTTGGCGCCATGCCGGGGTATGAAGGCAATGGTTTTATTACCCAGGCTGGCTATCTGTACAGCAACATCTCCGTATGGCGTCGAAACGGGTAACAGTTCCATTTCTTGCATATTTTCTAATTTGTAGAAACCTGTGCCTGTAATGAATGCAGTGTCTATGTTCCTCATCGAAAATTCCTTAAAATACGTTCTGTTTCTCAGCCTGATCCGGATCCAATGAACAGGCTGTGTGAACTGTCTTTCCTAAACCAGAAGATTGGCAGTATCCGAATCAGTGATCAGGGTTTTGATCACTTTTCCTTTTATGGCTGCTTGAATGGCAGCGATCTTTTCTTTCCCAAATGCCATAGCTACAACATTGGGAACGTTCACCAGTTGGAGCCATTGGATCCCAATCACACGGTTGTCCAGTACTGTAGGGACATGCTCGCCATTTTCATCGAAAAAGCGCATGAGGATCTCCCCTGCAATCCCTTTTTGTAAGAGCTGAAGACGCTCTTCTTCTTTCATGAATCCGGTCTGTATGATCGTTCCTGCTTCTTGAATAGAGCCAATCCCTACCAGAGCGATATCAACATCGGATACCGTTGCGAGTGCTTTTTGAATATTTGCTTCACTTAAAATTGCTTCACGAGCTTCAGCATTACTGACTATTACAGGCACCGGCATGCTGATCAAAGGTGCCTGTAATAGTTCACTCACTTTCCAGGTGATCCCATAAGAAACACCATCCATAAGATAGGTGCCTGCTAATTCGTGAATGGTGAGATGGTTGAATTTCCTGATCTGATGCAAATAATTCCCAATAGAACTTACCGTCTTGCTCCAGGCCATACCCAGCCTGCAACCATCGAATAATTGTTGGTCAAGAAACTCGGCACCTGCTTTCCCCAGGGCGTTCATGGTGCTTTTTTCATCACTGCCGCTTTGGACGATCACCACATGGGCAAGATGATATTTTTGTTGGATTTCTTTGCTCAATTCATAATGATGAGGTAACGCTCGAGTTATCGTAAATTTTACAATCCCTTGCTGCCTGGCTTTTTGCAGCAGACGTGTAACTCCAACCCTGTTCATGCTTAACTCGTGCGCAATTTCATCATGGGTCATTTGCTTTTCATAATATAACCATGATGCAACAGCCATCAGATCGAGCAATTCATCCTCATTTACCATCCCCTGGAGATCCTTTCTGCGGTCGCGCTGGCTGCTTTGTGGAAAAGTTCCATCGAGGTTGTCAGGTTTCCTGAACGATGCAGATCACCACCGATCAAGAGAACACAATCCAGCCCAAAGAATTGAATGATCTCTTCAATACGTTCTAATTTCATTCCACCACCTGGCGCGGGAAATATATTGGCGTAGGAGCCAAATGGTTGTAAACAACCGTTCAAGATATTGCGGCAATCTTCATGGCTGAATGAGAAACGTCCACCCTGATAAGGGAATACGCTTATATCATACCCAGCCAATCGCATCAGTTTGCCATATTGAACTGCATGGGAGAAGCCAATCCGCGGATCGATCACATACGTTCCCTGATAGGTTGGGTGAGACATGGCAGGGAGATCACATCCGTTATGTCGCAGCCAGTACAATGCATCCCATCCCATCAGACCGGGTGAGATCAGAAAACCCCCTGCGCCATTTTCCTGTGCGAAGATGGCGTTATCAACGAATTGAGACAACCTGGCGGTGATGTTGGGATAATATGCGCAATGTAAACCAGTTTTTTCATTGGCTTTTAGAACTGCTTCTGCGCAGAATTTGACCCTTTCTTTGAAGGGGGCAAACTTCTGGTCAGCAAGGCCATGATCATCTTTAATGACATCTATCCCGCCTATAGCCAGATCATACGCCATTTTTGCCAGGTCTTTCGCACCCAGCCCCATCGGTTTCAAAGCAGTTGCAAGTAATGGGCGGTTGTATACATTGTGAATTTTCCGTATGCCATCAATTCCGTATTTTGGGCCTGGCATGAATTTACTGGCAATTGCCGGCAATTGAATGTCAGAAATTTTTATGCCCGGTTGGATACTGATATTGCCATAAATGACATTCAACAACTGGAGAAGGTCATTGGCACTTAACTCCCAGGCGTACGAAATGATCACCTGTGTGTTTTCATCATCAATTGGGCTGCATTCTTCAATTTTCCCAATGATCTTTGTACGGATATCTCCATCATCTACCAGGCTTTTTGGAAATTCGATGGACTGCTCAACGGAGATCTCATCCGCTCGCTTCATGGCTTCTGTTATGCCACAATTCAACCTGTAAGTGACAATGATGCGATCATTGCCAACTTGAATTGCTGGACTCGTAATGGTCATATTCCTCCGTTACTTATTAATTCATTTGATGATGATTGAACTCGTAAATCTTATTGGTCAATCATTCATTTACTTGATCAAACGCCTGCGAAAAGTCAGCGATCAAGTCTTCGATTTCTTCGATCCCTACAGAAACACGGATCGTGTTTTCTTTGATCCCTACTGCCTGCTTCTGCTCGGCTGTCAGGCTGTGATGGGTCGTGGAAGCCGGATGCAAAGCGAGCGTGAATACATCTCCCAATGAACCAGCAGGCAATGCAAGTTTCATTGCATCAATCATCTTGAAACACATTTCCCTGCTGGCATCCTTCAAATCGAAACAAACCATCCCGCCAAAAAAGCCAGGGCGGAAAAGCCTGCTTGCTGTTTCATGCGCTGGATGATTTGCCAGCCCGGGGAAACGGGTATTGCATACTCTGGGATGCCCGTTTAAAAAGGCTGCCAGTTGTTTGGCGTTTTCGCCTTGCTGCCGGACACGAAGGACGAAGGTCTTCAATCCACGCAAAATCAACTGGGCATTACTCGCACTTAATATTGCACCCTGGGTGCACCCCAGGTATTCAAGCTGGCTAAAATCTTCTTCATGGCAGGTGACCGAGCCACCCATGGCATCGCC
This sequence comes from Anaerolineaceae bacterium, assembly GCA_039680395.1. Classification (GTDB taxonomy): domain Bacteria; phylum Chloroflexota; class Anaerolineae; order Anaerolineales; family Anaerolineaceae; genus UBA4782. The sequence continues at coordinate 3,932 of JBDKSY010000069.1, forward strand.
ATGCCCATTGATATATTTGGTCAGGCTGTGCACTTCATAATCTGCGCCATCCATAAAAGGACGGTAGAGATAGGGGGAGGCAAAGGTATTATCTATCACCACTTTAGCACCAACAGAATGTGCCATCTCGATCACCTGAGGAGCATCAATGACTGAAAGCATCGGGTTGGTCAACACCTCAAAAAACACAACATCGGGGCTTTCTTTTTGCATCAGATGCTGCAGCTCATCAAGTTTTTTGAAGTCAGCATACAGGCAACGTACACCAAATTTCTCAATCGAATTTTTGATGATGTCATAGGTGTTGCCGTAGATCTCTTGCGAGACGAGAAGGGTTTTCCCTTGATGTGCTCCTGCAGCTTGAATGGCGAGAAAATTCGCTGCCATGCCTGATGCAGTGGTAAGGGTAAAACCACCCCCGATCATAGTAGATAGCGCTGATTCAAGTGCCACATTGGTGGGGTTGCCCCATCTGGCATACGAGTATCCTGAACGCTTGCCATCCAGCAGGTCTGACATATCCTGGTTGTTTTCATAGTAGTAACTGACTGCCTGATAAAGCGGGGTTGTTCCAGCAAATGAGCTTATCGCTTTTTGACCTTCACCTGCATGGATACATTGAGTGCAGAGGCTCATGCCCTCCATTCGTTTGTCAAACCCACGATACCGTTCTTCTGGTTGCTCTGATTTATTCATTTTAGCTACTCCCGTTATTTCTTTGCGATTTCTTCAGACAGGAGGGAAAGTGCGGCTGTGGATAGCATTGCGCTGCCCCTGTGCAAGATGGAATCATCAATATCGAACCGCGGGTTGTGCGCTGTCCGGCTTTCACCCTCCATCTGCGCACCCAGCATGACGAACAGGGCAGGTATCTGTAAAGAGTACCAGGAAAAATCTTCCACTCCCATAGAAGGATTTACTTCTGCTATGCTATCTTCTCCATATAAATCGGTGCAGATTTGCTTTACATATTCAGCTAATTCGGGAGAATTCTGTGTGACTGGCACATGGAAAGGTATATCCAGTTCGTATCTTCCGCCAAAGTTTTCAGAAAGTTTGAGAGCTTTCTCCAGTTCAGTGACAAAAATATCCCGAACTTTTTGGTCGAAAGTACGAATGGTACCGGTGATCTTCACACTTTCTGGAATGACATTGGCAGTGGTACCCGCTTCAATTGTGCCAACAGATAATGTGCCCGTGGAAAGAGGGTCAATTTTTCGTGACCGGATGGCATAAATGGCGTTAAGCACCTGTGTGGTGATAAAAATGGGATCAATGGTTTCATGCACCCATGCATCATGCCCACCTTTGCCATATATGGTCGCATTGAATAGATCGCCTGAAGCCATAGCTCCGCCGGAGATGATGCCGAATTTTCCGGCGGCTGTTGCTGGCATAACGTGCAGTCCGAGGATCGCCTTTGCGCCAGCCAGTTTTCCCGAGTTCAGTATATGACGAGCACCGGTCAATCCTGTGCCATCAGAGCGCTCTTCGCCAGGTTGGAATACGCAAAGTACCTGCCCATTTATCTCGTTTTCAACAGATTTGAGATATTCCACTACACCCAGCAGCATGGCAACGTGTGCATCATGCCCACAGGCATGCATCCTTCCTGGGTGACGAGAGCAATATGAAACATGATTTTCTTCTTCGATGGGTAAACCATCCATGTCTGCCCGTAAGGCGACGACATTCTCTGATGGTTTGCCAATTCTGGCGATGATGCCCGTTTTTCCTATACCGCTGTCAAATTTGACATCCAATTCCTGCAGGTGGTTGATCACGAAAGCTGAAGTCTCAACCTCTTCAAAGCCCAGTTCGGGGATCTGGTGTAATTCTCTACGCAGCTCTTGAATATGCTGCTTTTTATTATCGAAGTAATTTCGTATTGATCCTGATTTCACGCAGTACCCTCCTCACTTGCCAGGGGTTTTGGCTGTGGAGCTGGAGAACTGTCTGGAAGTGCATCCAGTTCCAAACCATTCATTGCCTGTTTGAGCGCGATCACAGATTCATGCCATGGAATGAATATCTTTTCGAGCAGGGATACTGCCCAATAAAAGACCAGGCCAAATATGGTGACGATGACAATGGAAGCCCATACGTGTCTGGAATCCAGACTGGCACTGGCCCCCTGGCTCATCACAAATCCTAAACCCTGGTTTGTACCCAGCCATTCAGCAACGGTAACTGCGAGGACCGAACTGGCAGATGCAATCTTCAAAGCAGCAAAGGTTAAGGGCATTGCTTTAAATATACGTAATTTCCAGAATACCTGCCATCCAGAAGCATTCATGCTTTTCATCAGCTCGATCTCTGATGGGTTGATGCTCTTCAAGCCCTCGAATACATTGACCATGGTTGGGAAGAACACAATAATGATCACTACCAGCATTTTCACTACTTGCCCCGTTCCAAATAAACTAAAAAGGATGGGGTTGGTCTGTACTACATCCATGTCTGCCAGGGTAAACCGGATGCGCAGCAGTAAAGGTGTAATTGCCACCAGCGGCACGCTACGCATGGTAAGAAAAATTGGCATTAAGGCACGTTCAAGCGGCTTAACGTATGCCAGTAAGATCGCAAAAAGGATTGCGATAATATCGCCAATAAAGAAACCCAGAACGGCAGCAGACAGGGTGGATTTTGCGTGGTACCAGAAGAATTCCCACCCACCGCGACCATTGGGCGGTGTGGTCGTAATAATACCCAAAATTTTTGAAGGGCGTGGCACGGCCATTACAGAGAGAGCTTTCAAATGTGGACGCCATCCTGTGGTGTCTTTAACAAAAGATGAGATGTTATCGAGATTATCCTGGTTGGAAAATAATAACTCCCACGAAAGAAGCAGTACGACGACTACCAGAAGGTTAATCCAGACCGATTTTTCTCTAAAGATGTTTAAATTTTTCATAATCAACCTTCTTTAATATGTTTTCCCCATGGGATGAGGATCTTCTCAAGGAAAACGATAAGGATGTAGACAAGGAGTGAAAGTATAGTGGATGCAAGCAGCGTAGCCCACAGATCAAGTAATCGCGAACCGAACATGAAACTGACCATCAAGGCACCCAAACCATTCACTGCATACATGTATTCGCTAATAATTGCAGCAACAATGGCACCGGAACCTGTAATTTTGAGGGAGGTGAATAGATAGGGGAGCGATGATGGAAGGCGTACTTTCCAAAATATTTCACTTTTTGATGCATTCAACGATTGCATCAATTCGATAGTTGTTTTATTAATGGCGGTCAATCCCTGCACCATATTGATCAGCACTGGGAAAAATGATGCCAGAGCGATCAAAGTGATTTTCGAGGTATATCCTGGACCCATAAGGCTGGTCAGGATTGGTAATATTGCCATTAGAGGCAGGCTGCGCAGGATGAGCGCGTAGGGATAAACCGACTTGGCAAAACCTTTGCTATAAACGAACCCGATCGAAAAGAGAACTCCTATAACTGTGCCAATTGCGAGGCCAACAAATGCTTCGAAGATTGTTATATAGGCATTATTGAGCAGTAAATGAATCTGTTGAATAAACTGGTTGAAAATCAGGCTGGGGCGTGGAAGAACGAATTTCAGGCTGTCACCAATCCAGTACTCCCATAATAGAATTAACCCACCCATACATAATACCGGTAACAACCAGTTTAAGCCTTTATTTAGAGCAGTTTTTTGCAAACGTTTTTGTTTTTCAACCACAATCATGACAACTCCAGTAATTGCAATTCTTTTTAGTCATCAGGGGAGATTATTCATCCCGGTCTGCTCTGCAGCTTTCTGGGTGACACTTGCAAGAAGTTTTCGAATTTCATTGCTATAAACGAAACTTTCTTCGTTTTGTTTCAGTTCCAGTTTGCGTGGACGCGGTAGATCAATCTTGATATCTGCAACCTTTTCCCCAGGACGGGTTGACAATACGATCACTCGATCGGATAAGAAAACAGCTTCTTCAATAGAGTGTGTCACAAAAACGATGCTGGATTTTGTCTCGCTCCAGATACGTAACAGTTCAAGGTTCATGCGATCTCGGGTGATCTCATCCAATGCAGCAAATGGCTCATCCATAAAGATCAAGGGTGGGCTGGACATAAGCGCCCGTGCAAGAGCTACGCGATGACGCATTCCGCCTGATAATTGATTGGGTGATGCTTCTTCAAAGCCTGATAGACCGACCAGTTTTAAAAGTTCAGTTGCTTTCTTGTGGGAAGCCTTTTTATCAAATTTTTGGTTAATTTCCATGGGAAGCTGCACGTTCTGGATCACAGAACGCCATGGGAAAAGGACTGCATCCTGAAAAACGAAAGAATACATGCGGTTCTTGCGAGCTTCGGTGGGGGACATACCGCATACATCAATTTCACCTTCATCGGGGAAAAGTAGTCCACCTATCAGGCGAAGGATGGTTGATTTGCCGCACCCGGATGGCCCAATGATAGAAACAAACTCTTGCTCGCCAATTTCAAAGCTGATATCTTTTAATGCCTGAAATGGCTCGTTATTGATGATAAACAGTTTAGAGACATTTTTTAAAACAACACTTGCCATGCTAACCCTCATATAAGACGTAGTTGATTTTTTCTACCCTGGTGTATTACACATAAAACATGGAACAATACTTACTTTAGGGTTAAGAATGGGGTCTTGTATTGACGATCTGACCGGCAGAAAAAGTTTTCCTGCCATTGCAGATTGCTTACAAGACCCCGCGAAAAATCTAGATTTTTCTAATAGAAAAGATTACATTTTATCCAGAACTGTAGTCGTTACGAAATCTTCTACCTTCGGAACGGATTCCAGTTCGCCGATGTCAGACAGGATCTTGATCGCATTTTCCCAGTCTTCCATGTTGACGTACAGCAGGCCTTTTTTCTTGGTCAGATCTGATTCCATGAAGGGAATCTGATCCTGGCATTGTGAAACTTGCTGTTCTAACTGTGTGCCATAGGTCTCGGCCAGCTTGGAGGTTACATCTTCGCTTACGGCAGAGCAATTGCTGTTGGCATATTCCCAACCTTTGCGGGTGGCACGCAGCCATCTGCAAGCAACATCCATGTTATCTTCGAGGTAGGTTGGTTTGGTGATGTAGAAGTTACCAGGAACTTTGTAACCGAACTGGTAGGAATCAATGGTTCCAATTTCATAACCCTGACCACGAACCATGCCTGGTTGGTTGGTCAAGAAGCACCAGATGGCGTCAACGGTACCATCGAGTAATGGGGCGAGGTCATAGCCAACATTTACAACTTCGAAATCAGCTTCAGCGTCAAGACCTGCATCTTTGCACATTACACGCCAGGGGAGGTTTGGTCCACCCTGAATACCAACCCGTTTGCCCTTCAGGGCAACAGGACCGGCTGAGTAATCTGCGCCAACGGTGCCATCTGGGAACTTGGAAATGAAAGCCAGACCGGATGGGCTGCGTTGAAATACGGTGGCGAAGGCCATTAATTTTGTTCCCTGGCTGAATGCTTTTACCAGATCAACGGAGGATGCCATTTCACCTAATTCAGCATCACCAGAATCAACTACGGTACCACCCAGAATGCCAGGACCACCTGGGAGAATTTCTACCGTTAATTGTTCTTTTTCGTAGTAACCCTGAGAAATTGCCGCATAGTTCCCACCGTTTTGCATATCGGGGATCCATGCTGGTTGGAAACGCACACTGGCAGGACCTGATGATTTTGGTGCACAACCAGTTAAAAGTGAACTGCCGGTAGTTGCTACCAATCCGGCAGCACCCAGCAATGCCGCGCCTTTTAAGAAATCTCTTCTTGAAACGCGGTTTGAAAGAACTGTCTCCTTCATACTCAACTCCTTTTGAATTATTGGGGATGCTTCGAGCAGTCAGTATAATTGTACAATTATTCAATGATGTACAATTAAACAAAATTATAGTGACAATCCGATGGGAAGTCAAGCTGAAATTGAAGTATTTGCTTTTCTTTGACAAATATGTAAAGTATCTGTCCATTTGGACAGCCCATGATAGCCATATTCATCTTTAGAATAATAAGGATCAGATGGTCTTTTTTATCTCTTGCGAAATCTGGTCAACTTTCGTCATTATCTCATCTACGTCTATGGTCACCAGCTCGCGATGCTGCATGATCCATTGCCCGTTGATCATGACGCTTTCGACATCTTCTCGTCCAATGGTGTAAACCAGTTGTGCATACACATCATACATCGGTGTAAGGTGGGGAGACTTTAGATTGATGAGCAGCAGGTCGGCTTTTTTTCCTGTTTCTAGCGAACCAATTCTATCACCTAAACCTATCCCTTTGGCTGCATTGATGGTTACCATTTTGATCATGTCAGGAGCTTTCATGAGAGAAGCATCCTGGTAATGTTCTTTCTGAAGCAGAGCAGTCAGGCGAACAGGCCACCACATGTCCAGATCATTGCTGCTTTGAGCGCCATCAGTGCCAATGGTCACATTGACGCCTTTTTGTAACATTGGAAATACCGGGGCAATCCCCGAAGCGAGTTTAAGGTTGCTGACCGGGTTATGCGCTACCGTGACACCTTTTTGCGCCAGGATATCTATTTCTTGCGGCGTAACATGTACACAATGTGCCAGGATGATCCTTCCATCCAGCAGGCCGATTGAATTCAACAATTCCACGGGTGTTTTTCCATACCGCTTGAAAACATCCTGTGCTTCTGTGGCGGTTTCAGCACAATGCATGTTAAGGTCTACCTGGTGTTTATCGGCAAGTGCTTTTACCTTTTTCAAGGCATCAGGCGAGTCGGTTACCGTGCTATGTGGCATGAACATGGGATGGATGAGGGGATCATCGCGAAATTCAGTCAAAAAATCTCGAGCAAAGGGCTCTCTATCTGCAAAGGAATAGCCATCAGGCGCATGGTCTGAATCCAGGAAAACAGGACCGTTGACCAGGCGGAAGCCCAGATCCCGGGCAGCCTGAGCAGTGCGTTCGGGGTGCCAGTACATATCCACTGAGCAGGTTACACCCCCCATGATTGATTCGACCATCCCCAGTCGAGAGGCAAGCGCAACATTAGCAGGCGTCATGAAAGCAGCTTCAGCTTTCCAGACCTGCTGCAGCCAGGGCCAGAGAGGAAGGTCTTCTGCCAGGCCGCGCAGCAATACCATTGCCAGGTGAGTATGTGTGTTGATCAAGCCTGGCATGATGATAGCCCCATGCGCATCAATCTTTTCATCTGCTGTAAAAGACAAGAGGATTTCTTGCGTTTTACCTGTGGCAAGAATGGCATCACCAGAAATGGCAATTGCTCCATCTTCAATAACTGACATATTGCCATCCATGGTTAGCAATATTCCGTTGTAAATGATCTTCTCTACTGGTTGTGTCATTGGTTATTTTCCATAAATTTTTGTAATATTGGTAGCCATTCTACTGTCAATTTGTATTCTAAAGGAGGTCAAGGAGAATATCTGGTTTAGGTTTGCTCAACCTTCTTACAAACAGGTTCTATCAGACAGGATATGCTGGCACAATGATAATATCATTTATACAGTTATGTGCACAGATAACTGTATAAATGACGAAACCTTGTGAAAGGGGAAATTTAAAAGAGTTGAACGATGGCAGGGATTCCAAATTGAATTACCCAGTACACTCCCGCTGCCAGCAAAGCCGTGACAGGGATGGTAAATAACCAGGCAAAAGCGATCTCTCCCGCGACACCCCAGCGAACTTTACTCACCCGTTCTGCTGCACCCACACCCATGATGGCTGTGCTGACAACCTGGGTGGCGCTTACTGGCCCACCCAATAATGAAGCGGTTAATATCACAATAGCAGAAGCAAGCTGAGAAGAAAATCCATGCACGGGACGAATCTTATAGAATTTTGCGCCCAGAGTACGGATCAGACGATACCCGCTAAGCGCAACCCCAAGTGCGATCGCCAGTGCGCATGAAAAGATGACCCAAAAGGGAACAGTGAAATCTTTCTGCAATCCAGCGATAATCAGACCGAGAGTGATCATCCCCATGGTTTTCTGGGCGTCGTTTGCCCCACTTCCCATTGCCAGCCCCAAAGAGGTGACTATCTGTAGTTTCCTGAAAACGCCATTGATCCTGGGTGAAGCTTTCCAGGAGAGAAGGTAAACGATATTCGCAATGATCATTCCGGCAATAAAGCCAACCAGAGGTGAAACAAAAAGGTAGACAATCACTTTGACTACGCCGGCTATTTGAATTTCATGAAATCCTACCCCAATTGCAACCGCACCAATCAATCCACCAATTAAAGCATGTGAAGAACTACTTGGTATTCCTAAAAGCCATGTGACCAGATTCCAGATAATTGCGCTCAAAAGAGCAGCAATGATGATCATCATATTCAGGTGTTGAGAAGACACAATTTCATGACCAATTGTATTAGCCACTGCAACGCCAAAAACGAAAGGTCCACTGAACTCAGCAATAGCTGCCAACACCAGTGCTACCTGTGGCTGAATTGCTCTTGAAGAGATCATGGTTGACACGAGATTGGATGAATCATGAACACCATTCAAGAAAGCAAAACCTATTGCCAGAACTATCAAAATGATCAGTAATGTAGTCATCGAGGTTGCTCTACGTGGTTTTGACCACAATATCTGCCAGCACGTTGGCAGCTTCGTCGCCTCGGTCAGCAGCATTGCTCAGATGACGATAGACTTCACGCAGCTTCATGGCTTTGACGACTGCTTTTACATCATCCGTTTCGTGGAACATTTCAGCCAATGCCTCACGATAGAGCTTCTCGACATTGTTTTCAATTTTCTTTGCGCGATGAGCATGTTCGGCTGCCACACCTGGATGTTCTTGCAGGCATTCGACCGCTTTAAGAATTTCGAATGTCGCATCACGCAACAATGTACTGATCTTCACCATATATTCGGTGGGTTTCACTTTGAAAATGACGATTTCCGTCATTGTGCTGTACGCATAATCCAGCACATCATCAATGGCGCGAGAAAGTGAAAAAATGTCCTCACGGTCAAAGGGTGTAATGAAAGTGCGGTTCAGCTCATCAATTAAAATACGGCGGGCTTCGTCTGCTTCTTTTTCCTTAGCGGTAAGCTGATCTGCAAGAGTCTGGTCAGGCTTAGTAAGGTAGGCAATGAGAATGTCCATCCCTTCAAGTGTCAATGAAGCTTGCTCGTGTATTCTTGCGATAAATACATTGCGCCGTTTCTTAAAAAGTTTTAACATCGTTTTCCATCCTCACACACAATCTTATGATACGGTGAAACTTAATATCCTTATAGTATAAGGGTTTGTCAAATTCTTTCAATACAGCCACTTTCAGCCAGAACTTCCGTTCCGGCAGCGAGCTCCGATAAACTTGCCTGCGGACCGACCTCAATAGTCCTCAGAGCTGTTTTAGGAATAAATGCAGCTATCTTTATAAAATCAATATCACCACATCCTGGTACCTGGTGATCTGTGATCCCTATCACATCGTGTAAATGCACGCCGATCATGCGATGGCTGAAGCGGTTCAACCATTCCTGGCTATCCACAAAACCCAGCACATCCAGCGTTTGAGCATGCCCTGTATCATATTGAAAGCCGAACCATTCCTCGTCACCAAGATCCAGAAGTTTTTCCATTTCATCTGGCAGGGGAATGTCATAATAACGATACCGGTTTTCCAATGCCAGTGCAATATGAGTGCCTTTTGCATATTCAATGATCTCTATCAGACTTAGCATAACTCGCTCAAGGTAAGGGGCAACCTCCTGTGCACGATGGGTAATGGCTTCTGCTTTTAAATTTTCATACGCTGGTGATCCCTTTTGCCCATTTTTAAATAACTGGCGCAAACGGTAATCGCGCGTATGATCTCCAGCGATCGCGCCTGGATGGATCACAACGCTTTTTGAACCCAGTTTGCATGCCAGGTCAATGGATTTTTTGATCATATCTATGGCTCGCAGCCGTAGAGATTCATCCAGGCTGGAAATTTCGATATCGCTTGATTTTCTTTCGTCGTAAGAATAAGTTGTGGGGCATGGCTCATGAATCGTTGATATGTAGAACTGGTTTGAGTCAAATTGCCTGAATAAAGATTTGGAAACCTTGTGATTCAACTCAAAGCGGCAAAAACCAATTCGACGAGCCTCAGAAAAGGTGTCATTGAAGGGAATGGGTTGATCCACACCCCACATGGTGGAAAGGGCTGCATCGTATAAGACATCAGGTTGCTTCAAAGGTTGTATTGATGTCTCTTGCTTATGGATAGTAGTCCGCTGCGGGAAGAACTTAAGCAGTTCACCCAATTTGCCGATCCGGTGATCAGGCCGGATTTCTGTGATGATCTCTTTATCGGTATCATCGTCCGGGTCGTACTCATCCTGATAATATCCATTCACGTTGATGATCGTTACGGATCCATACCCTGCCTGCCGGGCACCGATCAGGTCTCTTGTCAGGCTATCACCTATATAAGCGCATCTCTCCGGGGGGATTCTCATGGCACGGCTGGCTTCCACGAACAAAGCTGGGTGAGGTTTTCGAAGCCCAAATGTTGTAGAAAGAATGACCACCTGGAACAGGTCTGAAATCCCATTTTCGGCCAATATATCTGGTGTTTCTGTTGATGAGGTTGTATTGCTGATGACAGCCAGAGTATAACCTCGGCTGGCGAGTGTTTTCAAAGTTTCTACTGCATCGGGCAAAAGAGATTTATTACGGGTACTTCGCCACATCTGATTGAGAATGACGGCATTCTTGCGTACAAAATCTGAGGGTATGTCAGGCAGCATGTACATGGACCAAAGGTCAGCTTCACTTAATTCCACCAGGTTTCTTTTGCACCAATGCCGGTATTTTTTCTCTCGACTGCGTAATAATGCCAAAAACTCCTGTGGATCACCATCTACTCCGATAAAAGACTGAATTCTCTGAATATAGTTCAGAGAGGAGTCATCCATAATTTTCGTTATGCGTAATGTTCCACCAATATCAAAACAAATTGCTTCAATGATGTTTTGCATGAGAATCTACATCCTGTTTTCTTTTAATTTTCCAGCAATGGAACCTTTAACAGGTCAGGAAAATCTTGAATATACACATCAGCCACAGCATCTTTTTCGTAATTGAAAGCAACGGTATGCATTCCAACTGCTTTGGCACCATCCAACTCGGTCTTTTTGTGCCCGACGAATATCGCTTCACTGGCACAAATACCTGTTTGGGCAATGGCTTGCTGATACATTATGGGTGAGGGTTTTCGAATACCCATCTCTCTGGAACTGATCATAATATCCCATACATGCCCAAAACCGTAGTTTTCAAACCATTGGAGTTTACGAGAGATTGAAAGAGCGGTATCTGTGATGATGCCCAGGAAATATCCTTCCTTTTTTAATTTCAGGATCGTTTCTGGTACACCATTCATGATTTCCACCGTGTTATCATCCTCACTCATGGCAGAAACCCCTTCCGCAATTTCCTTCGGAGAAGTGATCCCACATAGCTGCAGGATCTTTTTGTAGTACTCATATCGTTTGATCTGCCCTGAATATGCCAGATCTCGTAACTTTTTACTTTCTGCTTCAAAATCCGCTTGTAGTGAGATGTTGCGAACTTTCAAGAAATTTTCAAAATTTTGATTCTTTTGCGGGCGAAAATATAGGATATCACCGGCATCAAAGAACAAAGCTTTTATTTTCCGCTTCTCTGAAATTGCTCGATATCTCCTGTCATTTTTTATCTCTTGTTCCAGAATCGGAATAAGCTCATCCATGTTTTGGATCACTTGATCTGGCACTGCGCCAGTATCTGGTTCGCAACCGTTTTTGAAAGAATGCACTATCTGGATCGCCAGATGAAAGCCAGCCCTGCGTGCTCCAAGGATATCCCGGTTGATCGTATCGCCAATGTAGGCACAGGAACTGGTAGGAGCGTTAGCCAGACGGGCTGCATAATAGAAGATGGATGGATCAGGTTTCCGCCGACCATAAACAGAAGAGAGAACAATGGGATCAAAATAATCAAAAATTCCATATTCTTTTAAATTATGAGGTACTTGATTATGACTTTGTGTATTGCTGATGCATCCAATTGCTAAACCCATTCTTTTAATCTCTTCCAAAACTCGAGGTATCTCAGGTCGGAACTCTCGTGAGAATAACTGTGTTTCGTAAATGAAGGCAAGCTCTTCTGCGATAGAAGCCAGAGCCTTGGAAGAAACGGAAAGATCGGTTAAGAAATATTTCAACCAGATTTCTGCAGGTTTCAGTTCGATATTGGATTCAAGATTCCAGCGGAGGTAGGTTATCGCTCCTTTTGTGATCATATCTGCCAGTTGTGCATCAGAAACACAAGGCTGGATACCTGCTTTCTCGAGGCATTCTCGGATCAGGTGGATCTTTGCAATGCGGTATTCCCGGGTGAATTGAAAAGTTTCAATGGTGCCACCCATATCAAAGAAAATGGCTTTAAGCGTCATGCTGTTTCCTCGAATCTATTTCGGTTTTGTGGAAGATCAGTAAAGAGTTCAAAAAGTAAGGGATTTCACACTTTTTTT
>JBDKSY010000070.1:0-6077 GCA_039680395.1 Anaerolineaceae bacterium
GGATGCCCCAATGGCTTCTGCCACCACGGTGCCGCTGGGTTTGACGGCATAAGGGTGTGACTCTGAACCTACCCATACCGCGCGGAGTTCCAAGGGGTCAATCCCAGCCCTTGCCAGCGCGTTACGCGATGCCTCGATGGACATGGTGATCACATCTTCATCCAAACCAGGCACTGCTTTTTCCTTCACTGGCAGCCCGCCTTCCGAGCCTTTCCAGATGCGGGCAATTTCTGCCGCAGGGATGCGGTAGCGCGGCACATAAGCGCCATACCCAATGATCCCTACAGGATGTACAGGTTTCATTAATAGATCAGGAGCAGCTTTGGGTGCAGCATCCATATTATTTCATCTCCTTCAATAATTCCATCGCACGATCAATGCGTATATTCTTCTCCGCCACCAGTCTTTGTGCCAATACTTCCACCTGGTCGGGTCTGGCACCAGCCGCCACAGCGATCTGGCGGGCATGCAGTCCCATATGCCCTCTTTGAATGCCTTCAGTAGCCAGGGCACGCAGCGCAGCCAGGTTTTGCGCCAACCCAACAGAGACGATGATCTCTGCCAGTTCGGCTGCGGTTTTCACTCCCATCAGTTTCAGGTTCACTTTCGCAGTAGGGTGGACACGCGTAGCCCCACCGATGATACCCACCGCCATGGGCATTTCAAGATCGCCAGTCAAATTACCTGCATCATCCTTGCTCCATTTACTCAAGCTGGTGTATCTGCCGCTGCGAGCTGCATAAGCATGTGCACCCGCTTCGATGGCTCGCCAGTCGTTGCCGGTGGCGATCACCACCGCATCCACGCCATTCATGATCCCCTTGTTGTGCGTAGCCGCCCGGTAGGGGTCAGCCGCGGCAAAAGCCCAGGCAGCAATGATGCCATCGCGCACCGTCTCGGGGGCAAAACCTTCAAAGGGCAGCTTTTCCAGTGGAATGGTCACATGGGCATGCGCCAGCCGCCTGTCAGCCAGGTTGGAAAGGATGCGCAGCAAAACCCGTCCGCCGCTGATCTCTTCCACCAACGGCGCCAGTTTCTCGACTGCGGTGTTCACTGCATTGGCACCCATGGCATCGCGCACATCATACATCAGGTGCACCACGATGAACTTCCCGATCGGGCTTTCTTCGATCACCCGGATCTCTATTCCACGCGGTCCGCCGCCGAATTTTTCGAGCATCGGGTCCAGACCTTCAACGGCTCGCAGCAGAAGGAATTTATTCGCCTCCAATGCCTTACGGGCAGCCTGCACGTCCGGCAGATCGAGCACCTGGATCTGACCTATCATCACAGGCTCATCCGCTTGAGAGTGAAACCCACCGCCTGTCTGTGCCAGTTTTGCCATAAAAGAAGCACCTGCCACCACGGATGGTTCTTCGATCATCATGGGTACAGGCACTTCACGGCCATTGATCACAAAATTACGGGCAATACCTACGGGAAGCGCATATCGCCCGACCACATTTTCAACCATATGGTCAGCCTGCTCCAGGGATAGCCCCACCTCTCCGGAGAGGATCTGCATTTCTTCTGTGGATAACCCTGTCTGGCGTGCGATCACTTCCAGACGTTCATCCGGGGAAAGGTCATAAAATTTTGGTTCACTCATTTTCTAAACTTTATCTTTGAAATACAGTCAAAACCTATCAAGCTTATGGTTAATCCTTCAGTTGCAAACTTCGTGCAAAAAACACACCGCCTGCTTCTGGAAATCCATTGGCGGCATGGATGGAACCAGATAACAGGCGGTCAGTAAAGTGGAATAAGCATTGGATCATGCACCGGGTGGCAGTCCAACCATTTCCTCAAGCATTCGTGTGGTGAGTGATTTTGGACGCTCGATGGGTTTCCCCAGAGCGCGTGCCCAGACAGCATGTGCTGTGATGCCCAGAATACGGCTTACGCCAAATAGCACGGTGTAAAAATCATACTGGCTGACGCCGTAGTGGTGCTGCAGAGCTCCATTAATGGCATCTACGTTTGGCCATGGATTCTTCACTTTGCCCTGCTGTTTCAAGAGGGGAGGGAGCACTTTATATACGCGTTGAACCAGACGGAATATCTCATCATCTGGCATATATTTTTGGGCAAATTCAGCCTGCACAGTAAAACGAGGGTCGGTAGTACGCAATACCGCATGACCATATCCTGGGATCATGTTCCCCTTTTGCAGTTCTCCTTCAAGGTAACTGGACAGATCATTTTCCGAAGGCAGCGTGCCAAAATGCTTATATACCCCCAGCAGCCACCGCAGGCATTCCTGGTTCGCCAGACCATGCAGAGGGCCTGCCAGCCCATTCATGGCTGCTGCACTGGTCAGGTAAATGTCAGATAATGCAGAGCAGACCAGATGCCCCGTATGTGCGCTGACGTTTCCACCTTCATGATCAGAATGGATCAGGAAGAACAACCGGCAAAGTTCTTTATACTCCTCGTTATCTCCCTTGCCGATCATATGGGCGAAGTTTGCTGCCCAATCCAGTTTGGGATCGGGAGAGATGAATAAACCATTTTGATATTTCTTGTTGTAAATATATGCAGCGATGACCATTAATTTTCCAAGCAAATTCATGCTGTCATCAACAAAATATTTCCAATAATCAGGTTTAGGAGTGCCATTTCCATAATGCGGTGGAAAAATAGCCTGTGGTTGCAGAGCGGTTATAGCGGTAGAGAGGAGGGTCATGGGGTGGGTCTCAGTAGGAAATGCATCGAGCACATCCCAGACATAGTGGGGTACCTGGCAATTTTGTCGCCAGACTTCTTCCACTTCCCAGGCTTCTTCTTCAGTTGGCAGGCTTCCTACCAACAGCAGGTAATACAGCCCGCCGCACAGGGGATATTCAGCGCCTTTTGGATGAGGGAGAAAATCAAGCACATCTTTGATGGAATAGCCGCGCAGATAAATTCCTTCAAAGGGATTTAGATAAGAGATGTCAGTTACCTGGATCTGAACCCCGCGGATCCCACCATAGATCTGTTCCACAGTAACATCGCAAACTTTAAATTTTCCATACTTTCCGGTCAGCGTAGCTACCCGATCGCGCCATTCGGGTAATTGCTCTGCAATTCGATCATGGATGATCATGACTTACTCCTTCTATTACAAAATATCCCTGGAGAGGCCAGGGATAAAAATTAATACCCGGTATCTGCCTGAATTAATGTCGGTGAGCCGGCTGTGCCGGCAGGGGTGGGACGGGATGGCGGGAACCCAAAGCTTTGGAGATTTGAGCTGCCACCTGGCAGACTTGTATTGCATGTTCGACGATCACATCATCGGTAAAGCGCGTGGAAGGACCAGAAAGGTTGAGAGCTCCTACCACTTCATTCGTGCGGTCAAAGATGGGCGCAGCAACCCCTGAAGCTCCTGGCGTCCATTCGCCTTTGCTGACGGCATACCCCCGCTCACGGGTCATTGCCAAATCCTTTTGCAAAGCAACCCATTGAATGATGGTTGATTCGGTGAATGCGATCAGCTTGCTGGATTCGAGGATCTCGTTGCAGCGGTGAGAAGGCAGGAAAGCCAGCATCACCTTTCCCGAGGCACCAGCGTATAAAGGCAGCCGCTTCCCTACCCGTACCACAAAGCGGACGTTTTGAGGGCTTTCCAACCGCTCTATACACACCCGTTCATTGCCTTCAAGAACGTACAGGCTGACAGTTTCACGTGTAGAACGATTCAATTCTTGCATAAAGGGATGTGCAACAACATCAATATCCGATGCCGCCAGGTAGGTGCCCGCCCAGGCAAGAACACGGGTGCCCATCGAATACAGCCGCGTGCGTGGATTTTGGTCAAGCAGCCCAAGATCGCGCATGGTGTTCATGATCCTGCCGGTTGCGCTACTCGAAAGGCCAACCAGCCGGGCGGTTTCACGTACACCCAGCTCAGTATCTTCCTGGCCAAAACAATCCAGGATGAGTACTGCTTTTTCGAGAGTGGAGGTTGGATTTTCGTTCATATTGTCCCTATAATCTGGACAGCGTCCCGTAATCTATGATAAAATTGTAGCAAATTACGGAAAAAGAGTCAAGAGGGAATATCAATCCCTCATTGGTGAATAGCAAATTACCGATGAAAAATCCTCCCGCCACACCCTTTCAAACCGGTAACCCGATCCAAATCAAATCGGACACAATCATCGTTCCTTCGCGTCCCATCATTCCCTTCATTGAAGGGGATGGCTGCGGGGTAGATATATGGCCTGCTGCCAGGATGGTGATAGACGCTGCTGTCCGGTTTACCTATCAGGATCAGCGCCAGATCGCTTGGGTGGAAGTACTGGCAGGAGAAAAAGCTCAACGTTTGACAGGGAAATCGCTACCCGAAGAAACACTGGATGCGTTAAGAAATTTCCGAGTGGGTATCAAAGGGCCCCTCACAACTCCGGTAGGTGGTGGAACCAGGTCGTTCAATGTTGCATTGCGAAAAGCTTTAGACTTATATGCATGCATCCGACCTGTGCGCTGGTTTGAAGGTGTGCCAGCCCCCACTTACCATCCGGAGAGAGCAAATTTTGTCATTTTCCGAGAAAACACTGAAGACCTGTATAGCGGCATCGAATTCCCCGCTGGCACAGAAAAGAATGCCAGGCTACTTGCCTGGTTGCAATCAAATTATCCTGAAGAGTACGAACGATTACGCTTCCCTGATGAAGTGGGACTGGGTCTGAAACCGGTCTCTCGTGAAGGGAGTATCCGGCTGGTACGAGCTGCCATCCGCTGGGCAATGGTTAATCATTTAAAAAAGGTGACCCTTGTTCATAAAGGGAATATCATGAAATACACCGAAGGCGCGTTCCGGCAGTGGGGGTACGAACTGGCCAGACAGGATTTTGATGCTTCCGCCTATACCTTGCAGCAATGGGAAGAGACCCGTTCACAACAGGGTGAAGAAGCTGCTGCGCTCGAAAAGGAACAGGCTCTGGAAGGCGATAAAATATTCGTCAACGACATCATCACCGACGCGGCGTTCGAACGTACGCTTACCCATCCGGAAGAGTTCGAAGTACTGGCTACCACCAATTTAAATGGTGATTACCTATCAGACGCACTGGCTGCACAGGTGGGTGGGCTGGGTATTGCACCTGGGGCGAATATCAATTTTGAAACGGGTGCGGCCATTTTTGAAGCCACGCACGGTACCGCCCCTACCATCGCCGGTAAAAATATAGCCAACCCCACTTCACTCATTCTTTCTGGGCAGATGATGCTGAACTATCTTGGATGGAAGGAAGCTGCAGCCTTGATCGAAAAAGCTTTGGAAGCAATTTTTAAAGCTGGCATATTTACGCAAGACTTTGTTTCACCGCAAATGGCGAAACAATCGGTGAGCACGTCAGATTTTGCAAGTGCTGTTATCGAGCAAATGGCTAGATTATCATCATGAAGACGATTTCTAACCCTCTGAATACCTTATCTTCCCTGGTGATCAGGGATAAGAAATATTCTTTCTTTGCTCTGGATAAGCTAACTGGCATAACCTTGCCGCAGCTCGAAAAGCTCCCCTTTGTAATTCGCCTGCTGATGGAAAACATGCTGGTTCACTGTAATGACAGGGAAGTAAATAAGGAAGATGTTCTGAACCTGGCAAGGTGGGAACCAGAAAAACCTGACCGGCCGCTTGTAAAATTTTCCCCAGGCAGGGTGATCATGCAGGATTTTACTGGTATTCCTGTGTTGAACGACCTGGCTGCACTCCGCTCTGCCCTGGCAAGGCGTGGGATTGACCCGGCACAGGCTGAACCTCTTATCCCGGTGGATGTCGTGGTAGACCATTCCATTCAGGTGGATTTTACTGGCATTCCGGATGCCTTGCAGCGCAACCAGGATCTGGAAATGCAACGCAATCGGGAACGCTATCTGTTTTTAAAATGGGCTCAGCAGGCATTCAACCAGGTAAGGGTCATCCCACCTGGATCAGGGATCATTCACCAGGTCAATCTCGAAACCCTGGGCGAGGTCGTGATCACCTCTCTTTGGGAACACGGAGAACTGCTGCAAGCCGAAACGCTGGTAGGTACTGATTCACATACCACCATGATCAATGGATTGGGTGTGATGGGCTGGGGTGT
>JBDKSY010000071.1:0-1898 GCA_039680395.1 Anaerolineaceae bacterium
TACGTGAAAGGGTTGACCCAATGACATTTGCAATGCTGAAGCAGATCATTCCCTTTGCCTGGGCAGCCTGCAAAGCATTCAGAACATCCTTTGTCTCTCCGGATTGGCTGACAAAAATACCCACATCTTCATGGGTAACAGTTGGGAGATATTGAGGGACGAATTGAGGAGCCAGCACCGGGATAACTGCTTTATGTGCAAGTTGGGCAAAGTAAATTGATCCCGCCATACAGGCATGGTAACTAGTTCCGCAACCAATGAAATAAACATTGCGTGCGTTTTTTAACTTCTCTAAAATTGAAGGGATTCCCGCGTTGCTCTCAAGTGCATGAAGAACTTCACGCGCTACCTGCGGCTGTTCGTGGATCTCTTTCAACAGAAAATGATCAAAGCCACCTTTTTGTACTGCACCCATTTCTTCTGTGATCATTTCTGGTTCCCGCTGGATGAGAGAGCCATCTTTCACGGAATGCAACTCGACCTTATCCGCCCACAAAGTGATGATCTCACCATCCTGCAAGCGGATCACTTTCCTTGTCAAAGGAAGGATGGAAGGCAGATCAGAGGAAACACAGGTGAAATCCTCACCAATGCCCACTACCAGCCCTGAACCTTTCTTGATGGCAAACAGTTTATCATCATTGATCCGTCCGATGACAAAAGCATAATCACCTTGCAGGTCTTCATACGCTTTACGGATCGCTTCGATGAAATCATATCCTTTATCAATGTACCTTTCGACCGCATGGATACAGGATTCCCCATCATTTTGCGAGCGGACCGTCATGCCTTCTGCCATGAATTGTTCGCGCAGTTCGACATTATTGACCACATTTCCATTATGAGCACCAACCAGATCCCCATCTGAATCCAGATGCGGTTGTGAATTGACTTTTGACGGTTCCCCAAAAGTAGCCCACCGAAGCTGCGTAATGCCGCGCTGTCCGTGCATTTCTGCGATGTTGTATTTTGCAGCTACATCATCCACCCGCCCCGCATCCTTGCGCAAATCTATCACGTCGCCACAGATGGTTGCTGCACCTACCGAGTCATAACCGCGATAGGTTAACCGCCGGGCAGCCTCGATCAGGATTGGACCAAGGGTTTGTTCTTTTGCTGTCACAATGCCAAAAATGCCGCACATAAGTCTCCTCTTGTGTTGGTAGATTATTTAGTTATTCCATACGCAAGTTTATCATAGAGTTAAATTATTCTGATGGCATTATGAATTGAAGCCATTTTAAAACAAATCGCATGCCAAGAAAATAACCTGGCGATAGTTCTTATCGCTCATTATCCTCTTGATATCATGCGATGGATTATCTATAGATAGACATGATTAAAATGAATATTCGAAAGATAGATGTGAACATCAAGGAATTGCTGGGAAACCACCAGAAAACCTGAAGTTACAAACCCTTTTCCTTCACCCGAATATGCCTGGAGCGGAAATAGCTAGACTGATTGTCTTGCAATGTTGCGATTCGCAGCATCAACTTCGGTTATTTTGCGACGTTCCAGATTTCGCCCCATGAGACGCTCGATGGTTCTGACCATTGGCATATCTTCTTGAGTAACCAGCGAAAGAGCTGTTCCCAGATGCTCCATGCGACCAGTACGGCCGGTTCGATGGGTATAAGCTTCAGCAGTATCAGGGATATCATAATTAATTACATGGGAGACTTGTGAAACATCAATTCCACGTGCCGCGATGTCAGTGGCCACCAACACTTTCACACGTCCTTTACGGAAGGCATCCATAGCTGCCTGGCGCTGAGATTGGGAAAGATTCCCCTGTAGTGAAGTAGCAGAAAAACCGGCATGGATTAATTGAAGGGAAAGTTTTTTCGCACGGTGTTTGGTACGTGTAAAAACCAGTACCTGTCCGTTACCGCTAT
>JBDKSY010000072.1:0-2175 GCA_039680395.1 Anaerolineaceae bacterium
CAGGCGCCCACAGGGTCAATCCCTTGCTGGGTGGCAGAAACAGCTACTTTCGCACGTTCGCCTGGTTCACGGGCAATAGATCTGATCTCTACCACGCCATGATAAATTTCGGGAACTTCGGTCTCGAGCAAACGTCGCAAGAAGTCACGGTGTGTGCGTGAGAGAATGATCATAGGCCCACGATTGCTGTCTTTCACTTCGGCAACCAGGGCGCGAGTTCGGTCGTGGATATGAAAACGTTCGCCAGGGATCATGTCCTTGCGCATCATGGTCCCTTCAGCACGCAGTTCCAATCCAATAGTAAGCCCCTGAGAATTAACAGCCTGAACAACACCGCTGATGATCTCGCCTACTTCTTTCTGATAGTAGGTCAATTGCGCCTGTCGTTCAGCATCGCGGATACGCTGCTGAATAACCTGGCGGGCAGTTTGAGCGGCTACACGTCCCAAATTGGGTGGTGTACTATCAACCATCACCATATCACCAAGCTGGGCAATGGGGTTATATTTACGGGCGACATCAAGCTGAACTTCGGTGCGATCGTCCTGTATTTCTTCCACTACTTCTTTTTCTGCGAAGATGGACATTTTACCGGATTCGGCATCAATACTCGCTTCAATATTTTGCCCAGCAGAAGCATTCACTTCTCGGCGATAGGCTGACACAAGGGCAGATTCCAGCGCCTGGAGAATGATCTCTTTGGGAAGCCCTTTTTCTTCGATTACTTCGTTGAACGCCAGAAAAAATTCGTTCTTCATCCCTTTTCTTGCTCCAAAATTATTATCCGTTGCAATTATGTTAATTATGCAGAAAAGTGGGGGTTGCCCACTTTTCGATGCGCACAATTATAGAGTTACCAACGTATTTAATATATCACAATGTCAAAAGTTAATCAAGAAATTGGAGTTCAGAAATTGTTCATCAAATATGAGTTCAATCACTCTATGCTAAAATCACAAAGATGGTTGGAGGAAATTATGGTTAAAACTAATTGGTGGCGTGATGGTGTGATCTATCAAATCTATCCTCGTTCGTTTGCGGATGGAAATGGTGATGGAATTGGGGACTTGCAGGGGATCATTTCAAGACTCGATTATATCCAGGATTTGGGAGTTGATGCGGTATGGCTTTCTCCGGTTTATCCTTCGCCTATGGTGGATTTTGGGTATGATGTGGCGAATTATTGCGATATTGATCCAATGTTTGGAGATCTGCAAGTATTCGACAAATTGGTCGAAGAAGCGCATACTCGGGGAATCCACATCATCATGGATCTGGTGCTCAACCATACTTCTGACCAGCATCCCTGGTTTGTAGAAAGTCGTTCCAGGCGTGAAAATCCAAAAAGAGACTGGTACATCTGGAGGGATGGAAAGCCAGGTGGGAAACGACCCAACAATTGGGGTTCTATCTTTGGTGGTTGGGCATGGGAATATGATGAGAAAACCGGGCAATATTATTACCACATGTTCTGTCCCCAGCAGCCAGATTTGAACTGGCGCAATCCTGAAGTACGGAGTGCCATGATGGATGTATTCCGTTTCTGGATGGAACGCGGTGTGGATGGCTTTCGTCTGGATGTGTTCAATGAATACTTCAAAGATGCACAATTTCGCGATAATCCAGTGAAATTCGGCATTCGTCCTTTTGACAGCCAGGAGCATATCCATGATGCTGACCAGCCAGAGATGGAAGGGGTAGTGGAGGAAATACGTCAGGTGACAGATGCTTACCCTGATCGTTATGTGGTGGGTGAGACATTCATAGCAAGCCCAGAGCGGTCAGCCAGGTATATTGGTGATAAAAGATTGCAGGCGGCATTTAACTTCGAACTGTTGGGTAGCCCATGGAATGCAGGCAGGATGCAAAGTGCCTTGCAGCGCTGGGAGAACGCTCTTGCAGTGGATGGCTGGCCTACCCTGGTGTTGAACAACCATGATAACAAGCGTTCAGCCACCCGGTATGGAAAAGGCGAGAACGACGATCGCAATAAAGCAGCGGCAGTACTGCTGCTAACCGCACGTGGAACACCGTTTCTTTATTATGGTGAAGAGATCGGGATGCGTAACATCCATGTGCCATATTCGAAGATACAGGATCCACCTGGCAAAAAGTATTACCCATTCTTCCCAACCCGCGATGCATGCCGCAACCCGATGCAATGGGATGCCACAT
>JBDKSY010000073.1:0-6191 GCA_039680395.1 Anaerolineaceae bacterium
TACGCGAAGGTAGACGAATTTACGATAACATCCGAAAATTCATACGGTATATGATGCCAGCCAATGCGGGAGAAATCATCGTGATGCTGGCTGCACCTCTGTTTGGATTGCCAATCCCTCTTACGCCGCTACAGATATTATGGGTTAACCTGGTAACAGATGGATTGCCTGGGTTGGCTTTAGCACAAGAGCCTGCCGAGAGAAATGTGATGAAACGCCCACCGCGATCTCCCAACGAGAATCTTTTCGATAAACGCATGGTGCTGGATATTTTATGGATCGGTATTGCCATTGGATTGATCTCACTTCTAAGTGGTTTCTTCCCCTTCTTGAACGGAAAAGAATCATGGCATACCATGATATTCACCACATTGACCATGGCACAATTGGGGCAGGTGATCGCAGTACGCTCTGAACGTGATCTGTTGGTTGAGATAGGCGTGTTCACCAACAAACAACTGTTTGGCACTATAATACTTACAATTGCATTGCAAATCGCCGTCATTTATGTTCCATTCATGCAAAAGATCTTTGATACGAAACCTCTCAGCCCGATAGATCTTCTTATCAGTATGGGGGCAGGTGTTGTAGTGTTTGCAATTGTAGAATTATCAAAACTTATCTGGCGTGCATTTGAACGACGGAAAGCACCAACAAAAGCATGAGTGTCGTGTTATATGAATAGTATAAAGAAGTCAGGGTGAATTTTCACTGGAGGTTGAATGACACAGCAGCAACGTAGTGAAGAAACGCGCTCACGCATCATCAGTACTGCGTTTGCCTGTTTCGCAAGATACGGGTATGATGCAACTGGGGTAGCAGAAATATGCAGTGAAGCCGGCGTCTCTAAAGGTGCTTTCTACCACCATTTTCCCAGCAAGCAGGCGGTCTTTCTGGAATTAATGAAACTCTGGTTATCTGGGGTCGAAGAAGAGACCCGAAAACTGCTTTCCAGTACGCTTCCTGTTCCGGAACGATTTATGCATTTTGCGGGATTGATCCATGGAATTTCTTCTGATGCTGAAGGAAGGCTGAACATCGTTCTGGAATATTATTCTCGGGCATCCCGGGATAAGTATGTCTGGCAGGAAACAGTGGCACCATACCAGCATTTTACAGATTTGATCTCAGGTGTCATCCAGGAAGGAATTGATGAAGGCAGCATTCGACCGGTTGATCCTCAGGTTGCTGCCCGAGCTATGGTTTCACTGGCTATTGGAATTTTGTTGCAGGGGCTGGTCAGTTCACAGGAAGTAGATTGGGGTCAGGTAACACAGGATAGTTTACAAATGTTTTTTAAAGGTCTTCAAACATAACAGCGGATGGAATAAAAAAAGTTGGCCTGGTAAAATCCCAAACCAACCTTTTTTTATTTTCGGGCAACGCTATTCATCTACCTTATTGATTTCGCCCAACCCACTGATATTCTGTTCTATCTGAGGATCTCCAATGTAATTAAGAGAACCAGTTCCGCTTATAGTGGCTTTCAAGCTGTCACTCACCCGAACTCCTGCAGTGCCCATGCAAGATATGGTTACTTCTGCAGTCTGGCTTTCGAGTTTCTTACCTTTATAATCACCCGTACCACTCAAGGAAACTGATTGCGAAACCACCTTCCCTTCAAGCCGGATGTCGCCAATCCCTGCAAGGGCGACGCCAACATTATCAGCCAGCAGATCGGTGATTGTAATGTCTCCAACACCATTCGATGCTACATCCAGGTTGCTTGTTTCAAGGTTGTTTATGACAATATCGCCCACCCCATTTAATTCCACAGATGAAAGATCTTTCACAGAAAGGTAATAGGTAATGTCGTTTGAAGGATCAAAGCTGATGTGAGGCTTCAGATCAATTACAAGCGTATCAGCACTGACACTAACTTTGATATAAGGAAGAAAATTTTCTTCACATTTGATACGAAGCCCTTCTTTACTTCCCTGCTCAATGATGAGATCACCGATCCCATTCAACTCTACTTTGTTGAATCCACTTACATCAACTACTTTTTCTTTTACTTTGCCATTCCCTGTGATGATTTCGTTTGATATATCATTGGTTACACCAATGCTGCAAGCAAGTGTTGTCATCAGGATGATTACAGATATTAATACTAATTGAATTGATTTCATTTCTTCCTCCATAAAAATATACGAAGGAAACCTGAGAAAGTTGCATGATCATTCTACAGGAAGAGCTGAAAGAGTCTCTTCCTGTGCGGCGCATGGAGGAGTGAACCATCGTTTTCCAACCGTCACCATGATGAGAACAAAGATTGCAGCCATAACAAAAAAGACTACCAGCGCTGCGACCGGGTCATATTTTTGGATGGAAAAGAAAGCAGGCGATGATAATGCACTGCCTGGAAAAGTTACCGCAAAGCTGGCATACATATTGTTCGCCAGATGGATCCCTAAACTCAGTTCAAGAGATTGGCTTTGGATAGTGATCCATCCAAGCAGCAATCCAAAACCGATATAGAAAGGGATGGTAAGTAAAAAGCCATACATGCCTACTTCTGGATTGAGGCTATGTAGCAATCCAAACACTACTGAAGGCACGATCAAAGGCAGCCACAAATGGGGAGACATGCGATATAACCCCTGTGTATAGTACCCTCGAAATATCAACTCTTCTGTGGAGGTCTGGATGGGGAGAAGGACAATAGCAATCAGAAAATATGGGATGAACCGGATAAGATCAAAACTCCACGTATAATTCCCTGGTTGGAGTAGAGATAAAACAATATCAGATATACAGGCAAGTACAAACCACACCCCAAAAGCGAAAAAGAACCTTCCCCACTGGATATGCTTCAATGGGGTGATCAGGCTGAGAAAAGATCGCTTGTGAAGAAATCGAATACCCACCCAAAGGGTTAATAATACAAAGGGAAACGGGATCAAACCCAACAATAAGAGTGTAATTTCAGAAAATTGATTGAGGTCAGTGCCTTCGAAATAAATAGCAATAACACTGGCTAATAATGAGATCCAGAAACCGACAAAAATAAGCGATCCCGTTACGAGTAAATACCGCCAATAATTATTACGACCATTCTGTGCCTGTTCAAGGAATGCATTCGCTTTCATTGTTCTCCATGATTGATGAAATTATATCAGCCAAAAAAAGGCAAAAAATGCAATACGTGATAACTTATCAAAACTGCAAATCAAAACGCAATATTTTAGCATTGAATTTAGAGATTGAAACTTATACAATATATCAAGATAGTTCCAGAAAATATCAGGCAATTTAGAGGTTTATCGTGAACGAAGAGTTCTTTACCGAGGGGGGCTACCAGCTTCTGTTCGGTTTGACAGAACTGCCTGATATTGCGTCCATCCAGAAACAATTCACTGCCTTCCTCAATCAGTGGGGCAAACCTGTAGAGTATGAATTTCTTGATGAAACAGGAAATAAAGTTGGCGTACTACTTCCGCTGAAAACACAAAAACATACTTTTGGATATATACTCGCCAGCAGGAATTATAACGAACAGACTTTAGAATATAAAAGCAATGTGTATTTTTTCTTGCAAGCAGTAGGGTTGATCCTTGAGAACGTTCTCGATAGAAATACACTGATAAATCCATCCTCTCAATCAGAAGTGAACAATCAGAATATCTCCACTACCGATAAGCACAGGTTTATTGTTGAACAATCCACCGATGGTATTATGCTGGTAGATGAAACTGGCCTGGTGATCGAATGGAATAAAAGTCAAGAGCGGATCACAGGGTGGAGTGCAGCTGAATGCATAGGAAAACCCCTCTGGGAAGTAAGATGGCGCTATATGCCAACTACTGAACGTACTCCAGAAATGTTGAAAAGGCTGGAAGAGTCAATATGTCGGGCGTTGAATACTGGCAAAAGTACAGTATTTCGTGATACTTTTGAAGCTGAAATCGAACGGAAAGATGGAACGAGAAGATTTGAAGAAGTACATTCTTATCCCATTAAAACTTCAAAAGGCATCATGATCGGAATTTTAACACGCGACACTACCACGAAAAAATTGACTGAGAAGGAGCTTCTACGCCGTGAAGCTGTTCTGAATGCTTTGCGATATTCTGGTGAAGTTTTATTAAGCGCAACTTCATGGAAAAACCACGCTGAAGGCATCCTGGCTCATCTTGGAGAAGCATTACATGTCAGCCGGATGTTCATTTTCGAATACTGTTCGGATGGCAAGAATAAATCCTTTAACCGATTATTTGAATGGTGCGCACCACGGATCACTCCTCAGTTCGGTAATCCTTTACTGGAGAAAATTAGTCTTTCTAATGCCCCTTTTGATCGTTGGTGGAAAAAACTAAATTCACATGAGTTGGTGGCTGAGAAAATTGATGATCTTTCTGCAAGCGAAAAGTCATTTTTTGAGAGGCGTAACACCAAATACCTGGTTGCAGCTCCCATCTTCATGGGGAATACCTTATGGGGACTCATCGGATTCTCCGATGAAGCAGATGGCAGAAAAATTGACCCTATCGAATATGAGTCCATCTTAACTATCGCAAATAATCTCGGGAATGTAATCCTTCGGGAGAAATCTCAGCTTGACCTGCACGAAAGTGAAATGCGTGAGCGCAACCGTGCAGATGAATTACAGGCTTTGCTTGATTCAACTCCTGCGGCAGTTTGGATTGCGTATGACCCCGAATGCAAACAGATAACCGGCAATAAAGCAGCATACGATATGCTTCACATGCCATATGGCACGAATTTGTCGAAGACTGCATCGGATGATTCCATTGCTCATATTAAGCTTTCGTTTGAAGGAAAAGAAGTTGCCCCGGAAGAATTGCCCATGCAACAGGCTGCTGCCACAGGCCGTATTTTTGTCAATCTTCAAGAGAAAATTGATTTTCAAAATGGTCCTTCGATCGAATTGGCAGGAAATGTAGTACCGCTATGGGATGAAAAAGGACAACCTAAAGGAGCGATTGGAGCTTTTCTGGATATTACACAGCAGAAACAAGCTGAGTCGAATCTACGAAAACGGATCCAGATCATGTCTTTGATCAATTCCATTGATTCGCTTATAACGACCAGTTTTGACACCAACCTTACTCTTGCCACCATCATTACTCACCTGATAAGCTCCTCGTTTGCTGATGCTGCCTGTATATTTATAATGAATGAAAAAACCCATTTATTGGATTACATTGGTGGTCAGGGCTTTCGCAAATCCATCCCGAAGAATTTACATGTGAAGTTCGGAGAGGGAATTGCGGGTTCAGTAGCTGCTTCAGCCGAATCGAACATCGTACCTATTACTAGGTCGAATAACCAGGGAATGATCAAAGTGCTGATAAGCAATGAAGATTTTACTTATTGCTACAGTTATCCAATGATAGTCAAAAAAACATTTAAAAGGTGTGATCGAAATTTTCCTGCGCCATCCAATAACCTCTCATGATCCTGAACGGTTGGAACTATATGAAATGGTAGCCAAGCGAGCCGCAATTGCCATTGAAAATGGGCAATTGTTGGAAAACCTCGAACAAACTAACCTTGAATTGCTTCAGGCATATGATGTAACGATCGAAGGCTGGTCAAGAGCCATGGATCTGCGCGACAAAGAGACAGAAGGTCACACCTTGCGTGTGACACAAATGGCTATAAAGCTTGCAAGGTTGGCAAGTATTCAGGAAAATGAAATACAATATGTGCGCTGGGGTGCATTGCTTCATGACATAGGCAAACTTGGGGTTCCTGATTCTATCCTCTTGAAACCAGGAACATTGAGCGATGAAGAATGGATGATCATGAAACAGCATCCTGTATATGCGTTTCAAATGCTTTCTCCGATCAAGTATTTACAACTGGCAACGGATATTCCTTACTGCCACCATGAGCGATGGGATGGATCTGGGTACCCGCGGGGATTGAGCGGTGATACCATTCCACTAGCAGCCAGATTGTTCTCTGTAATAGATGTATGGGACGCGCTTACGTCTAATAGACCTTATCGCCCTGCCTGGAGCAAAGAGCGTGCCCTGGAGTATATCGAGATGAATTCTGGGATCCAGTTTGACCCCTTTGCAGTGAACCTTTTTTTTCAACTGGATAATTTAAACCCAATCATTTGACAACCGCATATAGCATGAATACAATCCAAGAAAGAAGGGCATTGGAAATTCCATGAAAAAACGACTTTCTCTGATTGTGATCGCTTTCCTGGTGGCTAT